>NZ_JACEGK010000514.1:0-5842 GCF_056859195.1 Streptomyces sp. NH27 | reverse complement strand
CCCATGCCCAAACCCGCTGTCTTCGTCCCCCACTTCCACTGGGACCGGGAGTGGTACGAGCCCTTCCAGGTCTTCCGGCACCGCCTGGTGACCGCGCTCGACACCGTGCTGGACACCGCCGAGGCACACCCGGACTTCCGGTTCACCGTCGACGGGCAGATGGCAGCGGTCGAGGACTACCTGGAGATGCGGCCGGACAACCGCGACCGCGTCGCCGCCCTTGTCGCCGAGGGCCGGCTCTCCGTCGGCCCCTGGCTGATCCTGCTCGACGAGTTCCTGTGCTCGGGCGAGACGATCGTGCGCAACCTGCGGATGGGCTGGGCCGCGGCGCAGCGACTCGGCGGCGCCATGCCGATCGGGTACCTGCCGGACATGTTCGGCCACGTGGCGCAGATGCCGCAGATCCTTGCCCGCGCCGGGATCGCCCACGCCGCGCTGTGGCGGGGAGTGCCCGGAAGCGTCGACGGCCACGCCTTCCGCTGGCGGGCCCCCGACGGCTCCGAGGTCCGGACCGAGTTCCTCTTCGACGGCTACGACAACGGCCTCGACGTGCTGCTGGTACCCGAGGACATCCGCCGCGCGCTCGCCGACTACGCGGAGATGACCGCCGACCGCTGGGGCGGCGACCCGCTGCTCGCCATGGCCGGCACCGACCACAACGCCCCCGATCCGCGGCTGACCGAGTGGCTGCGGCGCGCCTCCAGCGACGAACACCCGATCACCCTGGCCACACTCGACGAGTACCTCCGCGTCCATGTCCGCGACGAGCCGACCGCCGTCGTCACCGGCGAACTGCGCAGCCATGTACGCGGCAACATCCTGCCGGGCGTGCTCTCGGTCCGGCTCGGGCTCAAGCAGCGGATGGCCGCCGCCGAGCGCACCGTCGATCACGCCGAACGGGCCGGCGCGCTGTGGTCCGGGCGCGACGACGCCCCGTTCCTGGAACTGGCCTGGCACAAGATCATCGAGTCCACCGCGCACGACTCGGTCGTGGGCTCCGGAACCGACGAGACCTGCGACCAGGTCGACGCGCGGCTCGCCGAGGCGGCGCAGGCCGCACGCGCGGTACGGGAAGCGGCCCTCGCCGAGCCCGCCGCCGCGGTGCCCAGCGACGCCCACCTGGTCGGCAACCCGCTGCCGTTCGCCCGTACCGCCCACATCGAGGTGGACGTGGCGGCGCCCGCCGAGGGCGGCGCCCTGGCCGCGACCGCCGCCGACGGCTCGGTACACCCCGTGCAGCTGATCTCCCAGGCGCCGACCGTGCTCAGCGACGAGGTGATGGACGCCTCCCAGGTCGAGCGGGTGCTGCGCCGCATCCACCGCCGCGAGCTGTTCGGCCGGCAGATCGACACCTATGAACTCACCCCGGGCAGGCTCGTCTTCCACCTCGCCGAGGTGCCGTCGTCCGGCCCGTTCGACCTGCTGATCCTGCGCCGCCAGGTGGCCGAGGCCGCGGCCGCACACCCGGGGGAGTGGCAGGTGCTGACCCTGGAGGAAGCCCGCGCCACCGCCCTGGTGCCGGTGCGCGTGCCCGCCTCGGGCCTGGCGAGCGTGCGGGTCGCACCCGCCGAGCACGCCCCCGAGCACGCCCCCGAGCCCGGCTTCACCCCGGCCACGGCCGCCGGCCGCACCCTGGCGAACGGCCTGGTCGACGTCGAGGTCCGCGCCGACGGCACCGTGGACGTCACCGGCGCCGACGGCACCGTGTTGCGGGGACTCGGCCGGCTGGTCGACGGCGGTGACCGCGGCGACAGCTACAACTACGGCCCCCCGGCCGGTGACGTGCTGGTCGAGGAAGCCGCCGAGGTCGCCGTCGAGGTCGTGGAGCAGGGCCCGCTGCGGGCGCGCACCCGGATCACCCGCGTCTACCACTGGCCCGCCGCCCTCACCGAGGACCGTGACGTGCGCAGCGGGCAGACCGTGGCGACCCCGGTCGAGACCGTGGTGGAGCTGCGGGCCGGCGAGCCGTTCGTACGGATCTCGCTGTCCTTCCTCAACCGTTCCGCCGACCACCGGCTGCGCTTCCACGTACCCCTGCCCGAGCCCGTCACCGGCTCCGCGTCGGCCGGGCAGTTCGCCGTCACCCCGCGCGGGCTCACCGCCGAGGGCGGCTGGGGCGAGCACCCCCTGCCGACCTACCCGGCCGGCCAGTTCGTCTCCGCCGGCCCCGTCACCGTGCTGGTCGACCACGCCGCGGAGTACGAGGTCGTCGGCGACGGCACGGAACTCGCCGTCACCCTGCTGCGGGCGGTCGGCTCCATCAGCGTCAACATCCACCCCTACCGCGACGAGCCCGCGGCGAGCGAGATCCCCGCGCCGGGCGCGCAGGACCTCGGGATGCGGATCACGCACCGGATCGCCGTACTGCCCTCGGCCGGCGGCTGGCAGGCGGCCGGCGCCGTCGGTGCGGCCGAACTCTTCCGCAACGACGTGCTGGTGGCCCGCGGCGCCGCCCCCGCGGGCGGCGCCCTGCCCCCGGACACCGAGGGCATCCGGGTCGACGGCGCCGACGTGCTCGTCTCGGCGATCCGCAGGGTCGGCACTCCGGACGGCGGGGCCGGCACCGAGGTCCGGCTGACCGCCATGAGCGACACCGGGACCCAGGCCCGTGTGACGGGCGCGTTCACCGAGGCGGCCACCGTCGACCTGCTCGGCCGGCCACTGTCCGCCCAGCCGGCCGACGGCGTCCTCGACCTGACCCTGGGCGGCTGGGAGATCCGCACGCTCGTCCTGCGATAGGCGGTCGCAAGGAGCCCCCCGCACAGCCCTTTACGAGAAAGAGTCGTGACCCCTGTGTCCTCCTCTCGCACAGCCCCCGAAGACACCGCGTACGTGGCCGACCGCGCGCCGGGGCGCGGTGCCCTGCGCCCCGCACGCTCCTGGCTGCACTCCGACGCCCCGGCCCTCAGCCTGAACGGGCCGTGGCGGTTCCGACTGTCGCCGACGGCGCGGGTCGTGGCGGACTTCGCGGCCGGCGCGTTCGACGACAGCGGCTGGGACACCATCCCGGTGCCCTCCCACTGGGTGCTCCAGGGTGACGGGGCCTACGGGCGGCCGCACTACACCAACGTGCAGTTCCCGTTCCCGATCGACCCGCCCCACGTGCCGGACGAGAACCCGACCGGCGACTACCGCCGCCGCTTCACGCTGCCGGACGAGTGGGACCTGGCCGAGCGGGTGGTGCTGCGGTTCGACGGGGTCGAGTCGCTGTTCCGGGTCTGGGTGAACGGCGCGGAGATCGGCGGCGCGAGCGGCAGCCGGCTGGCCCACGAGTTCGACGTGACCGCGGCCGTGCGGCCGGGCGACAACGTGGTGGCGGTGCGGGTGCACCAGTGGTCGGCGGCCAGCTACGTCGAGGACCAGGACCAGTGGTGGCTGCCGGGTGTCTTCCGCGACGTCACCCTGCACGCCCGCCCGGCCGGCGGCATCGAGGACGTCTGGCTTCGGACCGGCTTCGCGGACGGCCGGGGCGGCATCGACCCCGAGATCACCGCGGACCCGGCGGCCTTCCCGGTCACCCTGCGCGTGCCCGAACTCGGCATCGAACGCGTCTGGGCCACCCCGGCCGATGTCGCGCCGCTGGACGCGGGTGCCGTTCAGCCCTGGACCGCCGAGCGGCCGCGGCTGTACGACGCGACGGTGGCGAGCGCCGCCGAGACCGTCACCGTGCGGCTGGGCTTCCGCACGGTCGAGATCCGCGGCGACCGTTTCCTCGTCAACGGCCGCCGGGTGGTCTTCCACGGGATGAACCGCCACGAGGCCCACCCCGAGCGCGGCCGCGTCTTCGACGAGGAGCACGCCCGCGCGGACCTGGCCCGGATGAAGCGGTTCAACGTGAACGCGATCCGCACCAGCCACTACCCTCCCCACCCCCGGCTGCTCGACCTCGCCGACGAACTCGGCTTCTGGGTCGTGCTCGAATGCGACCTGGAGACCCACGGCTTCGACGCGGTGGGCTGGGCCGGCAACCCGAGTGGCGACCCGGCCTGGCGCGAGGCGTACCTCGACCGCATCAGGCGCACCGTCGAGCGTGACAAGAACCACCCCAGCATCGTCATGTGGTCCCTCGGCAACGAGGCGGGCACCGGCGACAACCTCGCCGCCATGTCGGCGTGGGTGCACGCCCGCGACAGCGGCCGGCCCGTCCACTACGAGGGCGACCACACCGGCGCCTACACCGACGTCTACTCGCGGATGTACGCCTCGGTGCGCGAGAGCGAGCAGATCGGCACCGACGGCTCGCGCGCACCCCTGCCCGGCTGCACCCCCGCGCAGGGCGCCCGGCAGCGCGGCAAGCCGTTCGTGCTGTGCGAGTACGCCCACGCGATGGGCAACGGACCCGGCGCGCTCGACGCGTACGAGGAACTGACGCGCACCCACCCGCGGCTGCACGGCGGCTTCGTGTGGGAGTGGCGCGACCACGGCATCGCCGCCACCGCCCCCGACGGCACGCCCTACTTCGCCTACGGCGGCGACTTCGGCGAGGTCGTGCACGACGGCAACTTCGTGATGGACGGCATGCTGCTCAGCGACGACGTGCCGACGCCGAGCCTGCACGAGTTCAAGGCCGTCGTGCAGCCGGTGCGCTTCTCCTTCACCGAAGGTGTGGTGCAGATCGCCAATCTGCGCCACTCGGCCGACACCTCCGACCTGTGCTACCGCTGGCGGGTCGAGCACGACGGGGCGGCGGTGGCCGAGGGCGCGTTGGAGGCGCCGGTCGTGGCGGCGGGCAGCGCGGCCGGGGTGCCGCTGCCGCCGATACCCGTAGCGGAGGACACCGAGACCTGGTTCACCGTCGACGCGGTGCTCGCGACCGCGACCGCCTGGGCCGAACAGGGCCATGTGGTGGCGACCGCCCAACTGGACCGCTCGGCGCCCCGCGCGGTGCCTGCCGCGCATGCCCGCGGCGACTGGCGGCCCGCCGAAGGCACGCTGGCGCTCGGCATCGCCGAGTTCGCCGGCGGCTGCCTGGTGCGCTTGGCCGGCCGTCCCGTCACGGGCCCGAGGCTCGAGCTGTTCCGGGCACCGACCGACAACGACGAGGGCGCCGAGGGCGACCCGGACGGCGACGCGAACGTCGCCGGGCTCTCCCACGCCGCGCTGTGGCGGCGCGACGGCCTCGACCGGCTGACGACGCGCCGGATGTCCGTGGAGTGCGCCGACGGCGCGATGCGCACGGTCGACCGCGTCTCGGCGGCGAACTCGGGGCTGTGGGTGACGGTCGAGTCCGTGTGGTCGCTGGAAGGCGACGCGCTCGAACTGCGGGTGGAGGCGGCGCCGTCGAACGGATGGTCCACGGTGTGGCCGCGGATCGGCATCCACCTCGAACTGCCCGACGGGGACACCCCCGTGGACGGCGCCGAGTGGTTCGGCACCGGCCCGCTGGAGTCCTACCCGGACAGCGTGCGCGCCGCCCGCACCGGCCGGTTCGCCGCAGACGTAGGGGAGTTGGGGGTGCCGTACGCGCGCCCCCAGGAGAGCGGACACCGCTCGGCCCTGCGGGAGCTGACGCTGACCAGCGGTGGCACGGGCCTGCTGCACGTCACCGCCCTGCCCGACACGCGCGGACGCCGTCCCGGCTTCACCCTCAGCCGCCACACCCCGCAGCAGATCGCCCGGGCCGGCCACCCCTTCGAGTTGCCCGCCGCCACGGCGAGTCACCTGATCGTGGACGCCGCCCAGCACGGTCTGGGCTCGCGGGCCTGCGGCCCCGACGTGGCACCGGAGTTCGCCCTGCGCCCGGAGGCCCGCACCATCAGGCTGCGGCTGCGGGCGGTCTGACGGGTGATCGGCGCCCGTCGGCTGCTCCGCCCCCGCCCCCGCGCACGGCACGGCGTCAACT
>NZ_JACEGK010000513.1:0-5844 GCF_056859195.1 Streptomyces sp. NH27 | reverse complement strand
GTGGACGACCGCCGCGCGGTCCTGCTGGCCGGCACCCGCCCGGACGCGCCGCCGCCTGCCGCCGTGGCCACGGTGCTCGGCGAGGACGTGCTGTCCGGGCTGGCCGGTGCGATGGACGCACTCCACCCGGGCGGGGCGTACCCGGACGAGCCCCGCACGGCTGCCGGCCGCGACCCGGAACTGGCCGGCTACCTCGCCGAGGCCACCGCCCACCACCCCGACATCGCCCTGCACGCGGTGACCTTGTGGGACTGCGCCCTCGCCGAAACCGGTCCGGCCGGCACCGGGACGATCGGCGTGACGTCGCACCTGCTGCCGGCCAACGCCTCCTGGCGCAGCTTCCTGCGCGCGATGGCCGCCCTGGACAGCACCAGTCACCCCGAGTCCTCGCGCCGCGTCTATCTCGACCTGGTCGCGGCGCTCGGCCGCGGCGGCACCCCCGTACGGTGGCTGCGCGAGAACGTCGCAGGCCACCTGCGCAGCAGCGCGCCCGTACCGCCGGCACCGGCCGTACCGGCCACCGCGAACGCGCCGGCCACGACGCCCCCTTCGAGCGCGGCCGCCCCGGCGGAGCCGATCACCTCCAGCGGGGTGAACCAGATCGACCTCGGCTCGTTCAACGAGTGCGTGGTGATCGAGTCGGTGCGGCTGTCGGGCACCATCACCCGCGGCGAGATCGCCCACCGCACCGGACTGACCCAGCAGTCCGTCTCGCGGATCGCCCGTTCGCTGATCGACCGCGGCATCCTCGTGGAGGACGCGCAGCGCCGGGCCACCTCGGGCAAGCCGCGTACCCCGGTCCGGCTGTGCGGCACCGCCGCGCACGCGCTCGGCCTGCACATCGATCCCGAGGTGCTGACCGCCGTGGTGATCGACCTCGACGGCGCGATCGTCTGCACCTGCACCCGGCCGGTCGGCGCGGACACCGATCCGACCGAATTCGTCGCGCAGGTCGTCGCGTTGGGACGCGAGGCGCTGGAGAAGGCACAGGGCTCGGTGCCGGAGGAGGGCTTCCTCGGCATCGGCGTGGCGGTGCCGGGCCCGGTGGACATCGCCTCCGGTACGGTGCTGGGCCCGCCGCTGATGTCGGCGTGGAACGACATCCCGCTGCTGTACCTGCTCAAGGACCACTTCCCCTGCCCGGTGATCATCGAGAAGGACTCGCTGGCCGCGGCGGCGGGAGAGCGCTGGATCGGCCGCGACCGCAGGGCCCGCGACTTCGCCTACCTGTACCTCGGCACCGGGGTCGGCTCCGGCCTCTACCTCAACGGCGACCTCTACCGCGGAGTGAGCGCCAACGCGGGGGAGTTCGGCCAGCTTTGCGCAATATCGCTGGGCCGCACCGGTCCCGACGGGCGGCCGGAGATGGTGCCGGAGTGCAACCCGCCCGGTTCCGTACCGGAGTTCGCCGCCCGGCACGGCTTCCCCGCCTCCGGCGCGGCCGCCGGCAGCACCGCCGAGTACCGCGAGGTCGGGCGGGCCGCGGCGGCCGGCGACGCGGCGGCCGCCGCCGCGCTGCGGGAGGTCGCCGGCGCGGTCGGCCGCGGCGCGCTGGGCCTGGTCGACCTGCTCGACATCGACCTGATCGTGCTGGGCGGGCCGTTCTTCACCGAGGACACCGCGGGCTTCTACCTCGACGAGATCCACCGGGTGGTCAACGACTTCCCCACCGCGCGCCGGCTGCGCCGGGTCGAGGTCGAACCGTCCGTGCTCAGCGCCGAGGCCGCCGCGGTGGGCGCCGCGTCCACGATCTTCCACGCCACCTTCACCCCGCGCCTGCGCACCCGCGCCCGGGCGTAGGGGCGGCCGGCGTCCGCCCGGAAGCCGGCCGTCCGGGCGCCGGCACCGTCGCCCGGACGGAACCCGTGCATCGAGGTTTCGTCGTCATCAGTCAAAACAACGGCACCCGGTCCGGTCGGAACTCTTGACTCGACGTCAAATCTGGCAACAAACTGCCGCATTGAGAATGCAAGCCCCGGACTTTCTTCGGACTTGCACCAAAGTTCGTCGCAAGGGCCGTAGCTGGCCCGGGTGTTCCGCTTGATCACGCTTGATGACACTCCCCGGACGACGGAGGCAGGATGGACAAGCGAAGGCGTCGGCGCGCGGGCCTGGCCGCAGCGTGCGCGATGGCGTGCGCAATGGGGCTGAGTGCCACCTACGGCGGTACCGCCGTGGCACAGGCCCCGCACGCGGCGGCGAGCACGCCGATCTACCTGGACACGCACTACTCCTTCCAGGAGCGGGCCGCCGACCTGGTGTCGCGGATGACGCTCCAGGAGAAGGTGCAGCAGCTCAGTACGAACAGCGGCCCGGCCATCCCGCGGTTGGGGGTGCAGCAGTACACGTACTGGAGCGAGGGCCAGCACGGCGTCAACAACCTCGGCGCGGACCAGAACAACGGCGGGGTGCAGGGCGGCGTCCACTCCACCAGTTTCCCCACCAACTTCGCCTCGTCGATGTCCTGGGACAAGAGCCTGATGTACCAGGAGAGCACCGCGATCTCCGACGAGGCCCGCGGGTTCCTCGACAAGTCGCTCTTCGGCACCGGCCAGAACAACCTCGGCCCGTCCGCCGACGACTACGGCGACCTGACCTACTGGGCGCCGACGGTCAACCTCGACCGGGACCCGCGCTGGGGCCGCACCGACGAGGCGTTCGGCGAGGACCCGTACTTCGTCGGGCAGATGGCCGGGCAGTTCGTCGACGGCTACGAGGGCAACAACCCGGACGGCACCTCGCAGACCGGCTACCTCAAGGTCGCCGCCACCGCCAAGCACTACGCGCTGAACAACGTCGAGGACAACCGCACCGGGATCAGCTCCGACGTCAACGACACGGACCTGCGCGACTACTACACCGCCCAGTTCCGCGACCTGATCGAGGACGCGCACGTCGCGGGCCTGATGACGTCGTACAACGCGATCAACGGCACCCCGTCCACGTCGGACACCTACACCACCGACGAACTCGCCCAGCGCACCTACGGGTTCGACGGCTACATCACCTCCGACTGCGGCGCGGTCGGCACCAACTGGAGGCAGTTCCCCGGCGGCCACGACTGGGCGCCGCCCGGCTGGACCACCGACCATGACGCGAACAACCCGACCTGGACCGAGACCGCCACCGGCAAGACCATGTCCGGCCAGGCCGGCGGCCAGGCGTACTCCCTGCGGGCCGGCACCGACCTGAACTGCACCGGCGACGAGGCCACCACCGCCAACATCGAGCAGGCCATCGAGGCCGGCGCGCTGAGCGAGGGCGTCATCGACAACGCGCTGGTGAAGGTCTTCACCGTCCGGATGCAGACCGGTGAGTTCGACCCGGCCGGCAGCGTGAAGTACACCTCGATCACCAAGGACCAGATCGAGAGCCCGGCCCACCAGGCGCTGGCCACCAAGGTCGCCGACAACTCGCTGGTGCTGCTGAAGAACTCCTCGCCCGCCACCGGCACCAGCCCGCTGCTGCCGGTCGACCCGTCGAAGACGAAGAAGATCGTCATCCTCGGCAACATGGCGAACACCACGACGCTGGGCGGGTACTCCAGCGCGCCGGACCACACCACCAGCCCGGTGCAGGGCATCACCGACGAGGTGAAGGCCGCCAACCCGGATGCCGACGTGGTCTTCGACGCCGCCGGCACTTCCTCGACGGCCACCGCCGCCGCGACGCTCAGCGACCAGACCAAGGCCGACATCCAGTCCGCCGACCTGGTCGTGCTGTTCGTCGGCACCAACGAGAACAACGGCGAGGAGGGCACGGACCGCGCCAACCTCGACATGCCCGGCAACTACGACTCACTGATCGACCAGACCGCCGCGCTCGGCAACGCGAAACTGGCGCTGGTCATCCAGTCGGACGGGCCGGTGAAGATCGACGACGAGCAGTCGAAGGTCTCCTCGATCGTCTTCAGCGGCTATAACGGCCAGTCCCAGGGCTCCGCGCTCGCCGATGTGCTCTTCGGCAGGCAGAACCCGTCCGGGCACCTCAACTTCACCTGGTACAAGGACGACTCGCAGCTTCCGGACAAGTCCGATTACGGGCTGACCCCCGGTCAGACCGGCGGACTCGGCCGCACCTACCAGTACTTCACCGGCACCCCGACCTATCCCTTCGGGTACGGCCTGAGTTACAGCTCCTTCTCCTACTCGCACATCAGTGCCGACCACGCGCAGATCACCGCGGACGGCTCGGTGAAGATCGGCGTCGACGTCAAGAACACCGGCAAGACCGCGGGCGCGACGGTCGCCCAGCTCTACGCCGCCACGCCGTTCACGGTCAAGGGCGTCCAGCTGCCGAAGAAGCGGCTCGCCGGGTTCGCCAAGACCGGCGTCCTCCAGCCCGGCCGCAGCCAGCACCTGACGATCACCGTCAAGGCCGCCGACCTGTCGAGCTGGGACGCGAAGAACTCCCGGCAGACGGTCTACAACGGTCCCTACCAGTTCCAGGTTGCCGCGGACTCCGGGCACGTCGCGGGCACCGCGAACGTGCGGATCAGCGGACGGCTCACCCCGAAGGTGCAGACCGTCACGGTGCAGCCGGAGAACGTCGTCTACAACGCGGGCGACACCTTCAGCCTGACCGGCAAGAACCGGTGGATCAAGGACGACACCGACCACTCCAAGGAGCAGCGCGACACGTCCATCACCGCGGACAACGTGGTGGAGGCGGTCGACAACGACCAGTCCTTCGTGGACCTGAAGCACACAGCCGTCAGCTACAGCAGCAGTGACGCGAAGGTCGCCACCGTCGACAAGGACGGCACCGTGCACGCGGTCGCCGACGGTGTCGCCACCATCTCCGCGAAGGTCGGCGGGGTCACCGGCTCCGCCCCGATCGTGGTGCGCAACTCCCTGACGATTCAAGCGGCGCCGATCGCCGAGGCCGGCAGCACGCTCACCGCGACCACCACCTACATCAACGGCAGCGCCGCCGCGGTCAAGGGCATCACCGTCGGGTTCAAGGCGCCCGACGGCTGGACCGCCACCGCGACCACCCCGGCCACCTTCGACCAGGTCGGACCGGGCCAGAAGGCCACCACCACCTGGTCGGTGGCCGTCCCGGCCGGTACCGACCCGGCGCCCTTCACCCTGGACGCCACCGTCGGCACGCCCGGCGGCGACCACACCGCGCAGACGTCGGTCACCGTGCCGTACGCCTCGCTGACCGCGGCCTACGGCAACTCCGCGATCAGCGACGACTCCGACACGAAGACCGGCAACCTGGACGGTGAGGGCGCCAGCTTCTCCGACCAGGCGCTCCAGGCGGCCGGTTGGACCGCGGGCAAGAACACCGACCACGACGGGGTGAGCTTCCCGTGGCCCGCCTCCGCGGGCACCGGGAACCCCGACAACGTGGTGGCCGGCGGCCAGGCGATCGAGCTCAACGGTTCCGGCGCCGAACTCGGCTTCGTCGGCACCAGCGCCTTCGGTTCCACCTCGGGTACCGGCACCATCCTCTACACCGACGGCACCACCCAGACGTACGCACTCGCGTTCGCCGACTGGTGGTCCGGCTCCGCCACCCAGGGCAGCGACATCGCCGCCACCACGCCGTACCTCAACAACGGCGGCGGCCAGCAGAACCAGACCGTGCACATGTACGCGTCGACGGTGAACCTGCAGCCCGGCAAGACCGTGCAGGCCATCACCCTGCCGAACGTCAGCAGCGGAGTGGTCGACCACCAGGTCGCCATGCACGTCTTCTCCGTGGCCATCGGCGGCTGACCACCCGCGCAGGGGGCCGGCCGCCCGTCAGGGCGGGCCCCCTGCGCAGGCCCCTCCTACGTGTACACGGCGACGAAGCGAGCCGGTGAAACGGTGAGCCGGCCGGACGGGTCATGGG
>NZ_JACEGK010000512.1:0-5851 GCF_056859195.1 Streptomyces sp. NH27 | reverse complement strand
GTGGCGAGCAGCAGGAGCCCGGGCCAGTCGAAGCCGCCGGTCCGGCGGAACTCCCTGGTCCGCGGCAGCAGGTAGTGCCCGGCGACCAGTGCCAGCACGCCGATCGGGACGTTCACCCCGAACACCCACCGCCAGCCCAGCGTCGAGACCAGCACGCCGCCGACCGTGGGCCCCAGCGCCAGGCCGAGCGCCTGGGCCGCCGCCTGCACGCCCAGCGCGGCCCGCATCCGCTCGCGCGGCGCGCTCGTGGTCACCAGCGCCACGCTGTTGGCCTGCATCAGCGCGGCACCCACCGCCTGCACGCCGCGGAACACCACCAGCATCAGCAGCGAGGGCGCCAGCCCGCACACCGCCGAGGCCGCCGTGAACACGGCGAACCCGTAGAGGTAGAGCAGCTTGCGCCCGTACGCGTCCGACAGCCGACCGGCCGGCACCAGCAGCGCTATCAGCACCAGCAGGTACGCCAGCGACACCCACTCCACGGCGGCCGGCGACGCGTCGAACCGCTGCCGCAGCCCGCCGTAGGTGAGCGTCACGATGCTCGCGTCGAGTTGGCCCATGAACGCGCCGAAGCAGACGGTCGCGACAGCCAGCCGCCATGCGTACGGGCGGCCGCGCACCGCGTCCGGCCGCGCCCGCTCGTGCAGCAACAACGCCGACCGGCGTCCACGGCCATCCGCCGCCGGCCGGGTCCCCGCACGAGTCGTCATACGGCGAGCATACATCGGTCACCGAACTGTTCGGAGACCGTCATCCGCGGCCCCCGGCCGGACCGGGGCGCGGCTAGGCTCGGGGCGATGACGAGTGCGTGGGAGCCGGGGGCCGCCGGTGTGCTGCGGCTTCCGTCCGGGCGGCTGGTCCGCGGGCGGGGGCTGCGCAACGCGCTGCCCGAGGGGCCGCTGCCGGCCTTCGCCGTCCATCTGCGCGGGCGCCGGCCACAGCCGGTGGAGTGGGAGGCGCGGTGGGTGCTCTGGCCGGACTTCTGGCTGCCGTCGGACCGTACGGCGTTCGCCGAGGCACTGGCCGAGCTGCGGCGGCGGGCGACGGGCGAGCGCGTGGAGATCGCCTGCGGGGGCGGGTTCGGGCGCACCGGCACAGCGCTGGCGTGCCTCGCGGTGCTCGACGGCGTCCCCGGTGACCAGGCCGTCGGCTACGTCCGCGCGCACTACTCGCACCGGGCCGTCGAGACCCCGTGGCAACGCCGCTTCGTGACCGCCTTCGCCCGCTCCCACCAGCCCTGACGCCCGCTCCCACCGGCCCTGACCGCCGCTCCCGGCGGCTCCGACGCCCGCTCCCGGCAGCCCTGATACCGAGCCCCGCACGCTCGGCTCCCGCCGTCCGGCGGCCGTGTCCGGTTACGATCCTTCGGGGAATCGAACGGTCGGACGGAGGAGAATGCACGTGAGCAGCAAACCTGACCTGGTCGGCGTCGTCGGGTCGGCCCGGGCACTGGGCTCGCTCGCGGTGCTGTCCGGTGCGGCCGGGGCGCTGCCCGTGCTGCTCGGGCACACCAAGGGGCTGAGCGGCGCGACGGTGGCCGTGATCGGAGCTGTGCTGTTCGTCATACCCTGCGCGTGGTCCGCCGGGCCGCGGCGCGCCTGGTACCGGGCCCGGCTGGAGGCCGCGGTGCCGGCGCCGGACGAGTCCGTGGTGACCGCGCCCGAGGAGACCTTCGAACGTGTCACCCGCCCGATGACCTCGACGGTGATCGTGACGATCGGCGTCGGGCTGCTCATCGCGTACACGACCGGCATCCCCGCGGGGCTCGTGCTCACCGGGATCGGCGCGGGCATGCTGAGCCAGGCCCAGTGGGTCGCCCGGCAGGAACGCGCCCAGGGCGTACGGCTGCTCTGCCCGGCCGCCCCGCCCCGGGTCACGGCGGACGACCCCAACCTGGCCGCGTACCAGGAGGTCCCGTTCTACACAGTGCCCACGCGGACCTGACCCGCGCGGGCCCGAAGTGCCCCTGCACAGCGGCGCCCCCTTCGTCCCGGTGACGATCTCGCCGATCGACTCCAGCGGCAGCTTCGGAACGCCGTCGGCGAAGAGCGCGACCAGGAAGTGCAGTTGCGCGGGGTCGCGGGCGAGGTCGGCGATACCCCAACTCCCGTTGATCGGGGCCCAGGTGACCACGCTCGGGTGACCGCGCTCGGGCGGCCGCGGGCGCCACGGGCGCCGTCCTCACCTTCATCAGCTCCCGGAACGCCTTCCGCCGGCCGCTGTCGGCGCTCGGACCGCGGCCGGGACCGGCGGCCCGGTCCGCCGGACGACGGCACGGCGGGGGCGGCGTAGGACCGTACGAACACGGTCTGTTCGGGGCTCCAGCGCTGTTCGGTGGTGGCCAGCAGGCGCCAGCCGAGCCGTTCGTAGAGGGCGGCGGCGGCCGTGTCCGAGGCGACGACGTCGAGGACCGGGTGCAGGCCGAGGTCGTGGGCCGCCCGGGTCGCCTCGGCCATCAGGAGCGCGCCGATCCGGTGGCCGCGCGCGGCCGGTGTGACGAACAGCCGGTTGACGACGGCGGCTTGATCCGGGCCCGCGCCCGTATCCGACGCCCACAGCCCGGGGGCGAGGTCGTCCGGACCGCTGCGGGAGAGCACCACGTGTCCGGCGATCGCGCCGTCCAGTTCTGCCGCCCAGGCGGCGAGCAGTGCGACCGGCGACAGCCAACCGGCCGGATCGGCAGGCCAGTTCACCGGGTAGCCGTCCTGCCGGTGCACCGCGGCGAGCACCGCGGCGCAGCCGTCGAGGTCGGCATCGCCCCGCGGCCGCACGGACACCGCCGAGCCGCGCCCCCGACCCTGCTGCATCCCGCCTCCGCGACTGCTCCGCCGACCGCCGTTCCCGGCCTCAACGTACCGGACCCTCCGAACCCGGGACCCCGGCCTCTGCTCGGCGCCGCCCGCCGGGCACCCGCGGGTGCGACCATGGCGCTATGGAAACCGACGAGGCACGCCGTGTAGCCGTTGCGCACTTCACCGAGGGCGGGGCGAAGAACGCGGGGTGGACCGTCACCGGGCCCGCCGTGCAGGACGTCCGGACCACGACCGGGTCCCGCCCGTCCCTCGTCTTCACCTTCCGAGCACCGGCCAGTGACGCCTGGAACCGCAGGTCGTTGCCGCTACGGGTGGCCGTCGACGCCGAGACCGGCATCGCGGCGACGCTGCGCTGAACCCGGGTCGCGCCCACACTCCCGGGCATTCGTAGCATCATAGATCGGTGCGCATGACCGCTTTGATGCCTTTCGCCGTGTTATGCAGAGGTGTGAAGGAACAGCGGCGGCAGCCCCGCGCTATGACGGTCGATCGGTCCGAGGGGTTCGGGGAGCGCCTGCTGGGCGTCCTGCTGGATCGGGCGCACGAGATGCCGCCGGAGCTGATCGCCCCGCTCGTCGCCGAGGAGGTCGCCCGGATCGGCGGGCGCGACGTGTCGGTCCTGCTCCAGGACTACGAGCAGTTGATGCTGATGCCGCTGCTCGGCCGGCGGCTCTTCGTCGAGGAGCCGCAACCGGTGTCCGGCTCGCACGCGGGCACGGCCTTCCTGGAGGCGAAGACGGTCGAGGTCGAACAGGGCGGCGGGACACGGCTGTTCCTGCCGCTGCTGGACGGCAGCGACCAGGTGGGCGTCATGGCCGTGACCCTGGACGAGGTGGACGACGACGACCGCCGGCTGCTGCGCCGGCTGGCCGGACTGGTCGCCGACATGGTGGTGACCAAGAACAGCTACACCGACGCCTTCACCCTGACCCGGCGCCGGGCCCCGATGAGCGTGGCCGCCGAGATCCAGTGGTCCCTGATGCCGCCGCTGCGCATGGCCGTGCCCCAGGTCGAGCTGGCGGGCATCCTCGAGCCCGCGTACGACGTCGCGGGCGACAGCTTCGACTACGCCCTCAACGAGGACATCCTGCACATCGCCATGATCGACGCGATGGGCCACGGACTGAGCGCCGCCGTGATGGCCACCGCCGCGATCGGCGCCTACCGCCACTCCCGCAGGAGCGGCGTCGGCCTGGCCGGGATCTACGCCTACATGGACGAGGTGATCGCCGCACAGTTCGGGCCCGAGCAGTTCGTCACGGCCCAGATGATGCAACTCGACGTCAGGACCGGTCACCTGCGGTGGGTCAACGCCGGCCATCCCTGGCCGCTGCTCGTCCGTGGCCACGACGACATCCGGCAGTTGCACGGCACCACCACGCTCCCGGTGGGCTTCGGTGGCCAGGAACCCGTGGTCAGTGAGCAGGTGTTGCACAAGGGCGACCGCGTGCTGTGCTTCACCGACGGTCTCGTCGAGGAACACCGCTCGGGCGGCGAGGAGTTCGGGCTTCCCCAGCTCAAGTCGGTGGTCTCCGAGGTGAGTCGGCGTCACCACCGGGTCCGGCCGCTGGTGCAGGACCTCTCGCACACCCTGATGCAGGCCCGCGGCGGAGTCACCAGCGACGACGCGACGATGCTGCTGGTCGAATGGCGCGGCGGCACGGCCGACCACCTGGCGAAGCTGGACTGACGGCACGGGCCCGTACCGGCCGGCTCGCTCGAACCCGTGGTTGCCGGAACCCGGGTTCGCCCGCACCCCGGGCCTACGTGAACCCCGACCTACGTGAACCCCGGCCCGCCGTACACCATCACGCCGCCGTACGCGACCACGCCGCCCTATACCCGCTCCCGCCTGGTCCACGTCGACCAGTTCTACCTGCGCGCCGACACGATTGCCGCTGCGAACGCGAAGCTGATCGAGGCCAGTCCGAGGTCCCGATCGTGCAGTTCTGGGGCGATGGGCTGCTGGCCTCGGTCGACGGACTGCGGTTCGTCGTCCCCGTCCGCACGATCAGCGCGGCGCCGTCGCCGAAGTACTTCGGGTTCAAGCGCGGCATCACCTGGCTCAACGCCGTCAACGACCAGGTCGCGGGCATCGGGCAGATGGTCGTCCCGGGCACCCCGCGCGACTCCCTGCACATCCTGGACGCGCTGCTGAACCTGGACGGCGGGCGCAAGCCGGAGATGGTGGCCACCGACAACGCCTCCTCCGACATCGTGTTCGGGATCTTCAAGATCCTGGGCTACAACTACGGCCACCTTTGGTCTGTGGATCGTCCATGCTCTGGGCCTTGCCTGCTGGGTGCTTGTGCCCCGGCCTGTAGCGATTAACCCGCCGATGACCGCCCCAGGTCCGCCCGCGCCGCCGCTCGGGTGCGATTACCTGGCTGCCGAACAGGCGGAAATCTATGTCGGTCGGAGTAGACATTGGGAGGTGGTGTGGTTATGGTTTCTCTCGTAACCCAGAGAGACCGCAGGGCCTGGCAGAGACGAACTGCCAGGCAGCAGTACCAGTAAGCGCAGTACGGCAAGGCGGTGCGGTGGTGGAGTGTCGAAGCCAGAGCAGACGCAGGACGGGCGACGGGACTGACGACCGGACCGGGCGGCCCGCAGTGATCAGGGGCCGCCGAGAGGAGTACCGCAGTTCACGCAATGGCACTACCCAGCAGTGAAGTGAGCAGCACCTCGGTGAAGGCGTCGGCTGCGGGCGCGCGCACCGGGAAGTTCGGCAGTGGGGTTCTAAGCCAGAGCAGACGCAGGACGGGCGACGGGGCTGGCTGCCGAAGCGTGGCGCTCGACCAGGCCACGAGCAGTTCGCAGTACCAGCAGTATGCAGTTCCCCGCAGGTAAGAAGTTCATCACCAGAGGGAAGAACGGAGGGATTGAACGCCATCAGGATCGCCCGGACCGATGTCTGAGTCCGGGTACCGCAGGACATCGATAGTGAGGTGGTCTCCGGTCAAGCAACCGCGATCCCCGCACCCCCGACAGAGTTCAGGTCGGGCCAGCGGAAACAGAAGGCCGGCGCAGTACCAGGG
>NZ_JACEGK010000511.1:0-5854 GCF_056859195.1 Streptomyces sp. NH27 | reverse complement strand
GGGCTAGGGTGCGGGTGTTCGCAGCGCGGTGCCCGGTTGGGTGGCCGTGTCGGTCGTGTGTGTGACCTAGGAGGTGTGACCCGATGGCTGTTTCCGTGACGGGTGTTACCCGTATTCAGCTGTTCGTGCGGTTCACCTCTGTGGTCTCCGGCTGACCTTTTCTGCTGTTCGTCGCGCTTGTGGAGCGCGCGGGCCGGGGCCCTGTTCGAAGGGTTTCCCTTGTCTTTCTCTTTTCGTGATGCCTCTTCGCATGTCCTGGTGCCCTATGGCTGGGACGACGTGTGGGAGGCGGACTTCGTGCCGTATGCCGAGCGCGGGTTGGTGCCCGGGCGGGTGGTGCGGGTGGACCGTGGACTGTGTGATGTGTTCACGGCCGATGGTGTGGTGCGCGCCGACACCGAGTTCGTCGTGCCGAAGGACCCGATGCGCGTGGTGTGCACGGGGGATTGGGCCGCGCTCGATCCGGCCGGCCACGACCCCCGCTTCGTGCGGGAACTGCTTCCACGGCGCTCCCGGTTCGTCCGGTCCACGTCGTCGAAGCGGTCGGAGGGCCAGGTGCTGGCGGCGAACCTGGACCATGTGGCGGTGTGCGTCTCGCTCGCCGTCGAACTGGACCTGGGGCGGCTGGAGCGGTTCGTATCACTGGCCTGGGAGAGCGGGGCACAGCCGCTCGTGGTGCTCACCAAGGCCGACCTGGTGCCCGACACCACACACCTGCTCGCGGACGCGGAGGCCGCCGCGCCCGGGGTGCGGGTGGTGGTGGCGAGCGCCGAGAGCGGTGAAGGGCTCGACGAACTCGGCGAGTTGATCGCCGCGGGCAGCACGGTGCTGCTCGGGCAGTCCGGCGCCGGGAAGTCGACGCTGACCAACGCTCTGGCCGGGATGTCCGTCCAGGAGGTGCAGGCCACCCGGGACGCCGACGGCAAGGGTCGGCACACCACGACCACCCGGGACATGGTGCCGCTGCCGCACGGCGGGGTGCTGATCGACACCCCGGGGCTGCGCGGTGTCGGGCTGTGGGACGCCGCGTCGGGCCTGGGCCAGGTCTTCGCCGAGATCGAGCAACTGGCCGCGGACTGCCGCTTCCCGGACTGCTCGCACCAGGCCGAGCCGGACTGCGCGGTGCTCGCCGCGCTGGACGACGGCACCCTGCCGCAGCGCCGCCTCGACAGCTATCGCAAGCTGCTGCGCGAGAACGCCTGGATCGCCTCCCGCACCGACCAGCGACTGCGTGCCGAACTGCGCCGCGAGGGGAAGCAGCGGTCGGCGGAAGGCCGGGAGATGTACGAGCGCAAGCGCGGCGGGGGCGGCGGCCACCGCCACGGCCGGGTCCGCTGACCGGCGGCCGGTCGCGGGCTCAGCGCGGCCGGCCCGCCGGGCACCTCATCCGGTGTCGCCACGACGTCCGTGGCGGCGCCGGACCCCGATCGGACTTCCCTCGCTCCAGAAGGAACCGATGATTCCGGCGATGACGAGCGCCACGATCACGATTCCCAGAATGACGCTGTAGGCCATGCCATGACCTCCTCACATCCGCGCGGCCTTCACCGCACCGTCACTTTCGCTGCCTGATCGTGACCTTCCCGTTGCATGGCGGTCTCAACCCACTTCTCAACAGGGCTTTCGGGCAAATCTGTTGGGCGTCGGCGGCAATATGACGGTAGGTAAGTCGTGAGATGCGCAAACCGGATATCCGGGCAACCGGATGAACGGCCGGTCAGATCCTCATGCCGACGCCCGCACCACCAGCTGCGTCCGCGTCACGATCGAGGACAGCGCCGGCCCGCCCGACTCGGCCGCGCCCGCCTCGATCCGGCGCAACAGCAGCCGCGCCATCATCCGGCCCATCTCCTCGATGTCCTGCCGGATCGTGGTCAGCGGCGGGTCCGTCCAGTCGGAGACCGACACGATGTCGTCGAAGCCGATCACCGCCACGTCCTCCGGCACCCGCCGCCCCCGCGTGCGCAGCAGCCGCAGCGCCCCCGAGGCCATCACGTCGGATGCCGCGAACACCCCGTCCAGATCGGGGAAGTCGTCCAGCAGCCGGGTCATCGCCTGGGAGCCGCCGTCGGGGGTGAAGTCGCCCTCGACGATCAGCCGCGGGTCGATGTCCGGCAGCACGTCTCGGAAGCCGTCCAGCCGGTCCACGGACGCGGTCTGGTCCAGCGGGCCGGCGATGTGGCCGATCCGGCGGCAGCCCAGGTTCAGCAGGTGGTTGACCGCGTCGCGGGCGCCGCCGCGGTTGTCGCAGTCGACGTAGAGCGTCTCGCTGTCGGACCAGTCGGGGCGGCCGCCTATCACCGTCGGCACCCCGGCCCGGCGGGCCAGTGCGGGCAGCGTGTCGTCGTCGTGCAGCGAGAAGATCAGCGCGCCGTCGACGTGGCCGCCGCCCAGATAGCGGCCCACCCGCTCGTAGTCGGCCGCGCCCTCGGTGAGCAGCAGCACCAACTGGTTGTCGTGCACGGTCAGTTCCTTGCTGATGCCGCGCACCTGCTGGGCGAAGAACGGGTCGGCGAAAAACCGCGTCTCCGGCTCGGCCACGACCACCGCGATGGCGTCGTTCCGCCGCGTCACCAGGGCGCGGGCGGCCTGGTTGGGCACGTAGCCCAGCTCGTCGACCGCTCGCCGGACCCGCTCGGCCAGCGGTGCGCGCACCCCCTCGCTGCCGTTGACCACGCGGGAAGCGGTGGCCCTGGACACCCCGGCCCGTGCGGCCACGGCCTCCAGCGTGGGGCGGGGCGCGAAGCTCGGGTCGGACAACGGAGGGCTCCTTCGCACGCGGATAACGAAAACTTCCGGACCATTTCGATACGGACAGCGTATCGGGTCGACACGATCACGTGAGAGCGCTCTCTCGGTGGTCCCCGAGCTTGGCGGCGCTGACACCTGCACCAGTCCGCCCGGGTACCGGGCGTACGCGTGCGATTCCGGCGCCCCCTCGTCAGGTCCACCCGGCAGGCCCTAGGACCTTGGGCGGGGGGCTTTCAGTCGAGCGGCGGATGCCGGGTCGGGCGGGCGGCGGGAGGATGGCCGTATGACGACCAGGACCGCACGGACCGAACTGAACGAAGCCGAGCTGGCCTATCTGCGCGGGCAGTTCCTCGCCCGGCTGGCCACCGTTGACGCGCAGGGGCACCCGCAGGCGAATCCGGTGGGCTACTTCCTGCGTGCGGACGGCGCGGTGGACATCGGCGGCTTCGCGATGGGCACCACGAAGAAGTGGCGCAATGTCGCCGCGAACCCGAACGTGTCGCTCGTCGTGGACGACATGTCCCGCCCCGGCGACCCCCGCACCGCCCGCGGCGTCGAGATCCGCGGCACCGCCGAGCAGGTGGAGGGCCCGCACGAGTACGGCGAGCACATGAGCCAGGAGCTGATCCGCATCCATCCGGAGAAGATCATCAGCTGGGGTGTCGAGGGCCCCGCGGTCTGACGTGGGCGCGGGCGGGCCGGGTGGGCCGGGCGTCGCCGGTTCGGTCTAACCCGCGATCACCGCGCCCACCCACGCGCCCGTGACGATCAGGCAGGCCATCAGCTCGACCAGGACGGACCCGCCGACCGTACGCATCACCCGGCGGGTCGCCGTCCAGGCGGCCTGGTGGCCGCCGAGCCGGACCCGCTCGTGGACGTATACGGCCCCGGCGAAGCCCAGCGGCGCGCCCACCACCGGGAGCACGAAGAACGCGGGGATCGCCACCCCGCTCGCCGTCATGACCGTGCGCCAGGTGACGCCCGAGTCGCGGATCCGCCGGGACGGCATCAGCCACAGCACCACCTGGGCGACCGCCAGCAACCCGGTCGCCCCGGCGAGCACACCCCAGGTCAGGGTGGTGTGCTGCGAGGTGGCCCACCACAGCACGGCCGCCCAGCACAGCAGCGTTCCCGGTACACCAGGGGCCGACACGCCGATGATGCCCAGCAGCATCACCGCGCCGATCAGGCACAACTGTGCGGTCCCCATGAAAGCCACCCTGCCGGAATCCGGGCGCGTTCGCTGCCCGGCGACGCGCCCGACGCACCGGTGTTACCGGATCGCGTCCGTCGGCGAGGTACGCGACCGGCCCGCCGCATGCCGCTATGGCACCGTACGCCATTTTCAGGACCGGGCGGTCCGGATTCGGACGCGTCGCGCACGGCCCGGACCTCCGGCGGTGCGGCGAGGGCCGTCTCGCGCCCGGCGGAAGGATCTCGCGTATGGCGAGGGCCCGTCCGCGTACGGCGAAGGACCTCTCGCGCACGGCCCGGACCTCCCGCGTACGGCGCCGGGTCCGATCGGTTCCGGCGCGAGCTCCTGCCGGCCGGGGCTCAGAGCTCGTCGCGGGCGATCCAGCCGCGTTCGTACGCGTGCCAGCCGAGCTGGAGGCGGGTGCTCACGCCGGCGATCTCCATCAGCCGCTTCACCCGGCGCTGCACCGTGCGCAGCCCGAGGTCGAGTTGCTTGGCGGTGGCGGTGTCGGTCAGGCCGGCCAGCAGCAGCGACAGGATGCGCAGGTCGGTACGGTCGGGCTGCGCGTCCGTCTCCTCGACGAGTAGGCCGCCCGGCTCCAGGCGCAGCGGCATGGCCTGCCGCCACACGCCCTCGAAGAGCTCCATCAGAGCCTCCAGCAGGCCGCTGGCGTGCACCACCAGCGCGGCGGGCTCGGCACGGCGGCCCAGCGGCACCATCGCCAGCGTCCGGTCGGCCACCACGAGCTTGGTCGGCACCCGGGCCGCCACCCGCACCTGCTCGTCGCGGTCGAGCGCGGCGGCCAGTTCGGTGAGGCGGCTCTGCCCGGTCACCGCCTCCCGGTCCAGCACCACGCGGTACGTCACCCCGCGCCGCGCCGCGTCGGCCTCCGCGTCGTTGTCCACGCTGTTGACCGCGACCGGCCGGCCGGCGACCAGGGCGCAGACCTCCTGCTCGGCGCCGAACTGGAGTTGGAGGAAGCGCTGCGCCACCGCGCCCGCGCCGGTGACCACTTCGACGAGGTCGTGCACGGCGGGTTCGACCGCCTCGGCGCGGAACTCGGCGGCGAGCACGGCCGCGGCCAACTCGGCCTGCTCCAGGGCGTGCCGCCGGCTGGTCAGCAGTGCGGACAGTGCGACCGCGGGCGGCGCGACCACCCAGCGGCCGGGCCGCGCGGAGGACTGGGCGACCAGGCCGTGCCCCTCCAGCCGGCGCAGCAGCCGGGCGGCGTCCTCCTCCGGCAGCGCCAACCGGTCGGCCAGTTGGCCGAGTTCGGCCGCACCGAGCGCGACCAGAGCGCGGTATGCCGATTCCTGTGCCTCGTCGAGGCCGATGGCGCCGAGCAACGAAGGCCCCTTTCGGGATGAGCGGATGTGCGATGCCGGCGGTGACGACGGCATGGCGGGAATGAGCCGCGGCGGTGTCCCGCCGTGGACATCCTCCCCTCCTTCAGGTGCCCTCTGCCACTGTGATCCACATCGCAGCGGGTGTCATACCCGGGGAACACGTGCGAACCGCGCGCGCCGGGCCGACCCTGGCCGTGGGGGCTGGGCCGACCCGGCGTTTCGCGTTTCCCGGTCCGCCTGGCGGTGGACAATAGGGGCATGAGTCAGCAGGGCGACGCACGCGGCAGCCAAGAGGACGACTGGTGGCGGCAGTTGTACGACGAGGAGGTCGCCGCCGGAGCCTCGGGCGCCGGAAACGACTCCCTCGACGCGCACTTCGACTCGGCGCTGAACGCGATGACGCCGCCGCCCCCGCCCCGGACCGAGACCCTGCGGCTGCGGCGGCCGACACCGCCGCCCCCTCCGCCGTCGTGGCAGCGGCCGAGCCGCTTGGCCCCACCGCCACCGCCACCGCGCCGGGAGGAGCCCGCCGCCCCTCCGCCGCCGCCGGGGGACCCGAGGG
>NZ_JACEGK010000510.1:0-5854 GCF_056859195.1 Streptomyces sp. NH27 | reverse complement strand
CCCCCGACGCCACCCCCGATGCCACCCCCGACCGCGAACCGGCACTGTAGCGGCGCGTGCCCGTTGCCCATGGCGCCGCGCCCGGGTACGGATCGGCACCGCGGCGGCCGGGTTGCCCCCGCCCGGCGTCGTCTCACCCAAGCCCCGCGGCAGCGGCCAGCACCGTGCGTGCCTGCAACTCCATCTGCTCGGAAATCGGCACCCACACCGCGTCCATCGCCGCGATCAGATCCCCCGCTCCGGCGTCGAGGCGCCGCTCCAGCCGGGCCCGCAGCCGGGCGGGCCCGCTGGCCGGGTTCTCGTCCAGCCGCGCCTCGTCGAGCAGCCGCAGCAGCATCCCCGCCGCCCGCAGCGGCGCCCGCCGCGCGGCGATGTCGAACGCGGCGACGTGCGCCATGGTCAGCGGCACCGGCGACTCCCGCCCGAGCGCGTCGAAGTCCTCCGCGAGCGCCGCCCACGCGGTGGCCGCCTGCCGTACGGCCCGCAGCAGAGGCACGTCCCCGGCATCCCCGAGCAACGCCAGCGCCTGCTCGAACGACTTCTCCCCGGTGGCCCCTTCGTTCCGCAGTCGCGCCGCCAGCACGGCCAGCGCGTACGCCGGGTCCGGGTGCGGCTCGGCGTACGCCACCCGCCGGGTCGCCCACATCGGCACCTCGACCCGTAGCTCCGGCCCGCCGTGCCGCACCGGGGCCGCCGGCCGTACGAAGACACCGGGCCCGGCGCCCTGCGACGACAGAGCTTCGTACGTGCCGGTCTGCACCGGGATGTCGAGTTCGGCGGCACTCTTTCCGAACGGCTCGGCCAGCCCGGTGACTTCGGCCGACAGCCGGACCCATGCGCCGCCCACGTCGGTGCCGTGCAGCGAGCAGCGCAGGACCGGCCGCAGTTCGTCGACGAGGGCGGACAGCGCCAGCGTCTCGGGGAGTTGACAGGACGGTGCGAGCAACGAGTCCGCAGCGTAGGGGTGGTCGGCGGACGCCGGCCGGTAGGTGTGCCGGAAGTGCACCGCGGGCGGGCGCGGCCCGGCCGGCCCCGTCTCGTTGAGGAGCGCGCCGTCGGGGTCGAGGCAGAGCAGGAAGTCCCAGGTCAACCCGGCTTCCTTGAGTCGCTGCCGGTCGTGGACGGCCTGCTCGGCCAGCCACAGCACGGTGCCGCCGCCGGCCTGCTCGTCGCAGTTCGCGCCGGCCACCACGAGCAGGTGCCGGCCGCTGTTACGCGGATGCCCGACGGACAGCAGCCACAGCGGCCGCCCGGACCGGGACTCGCCGGCCAACCGCATCCGGCACAGATCCGGGTGGCGCAGCGTGAGCATCCGGGCCGCCGCGGCGACACCCGCCACCGTCGGAAACGCGTCTGGCCCGCGCATGACCGCTCCTTCGCTGCCGTTGCCCGCCATCCAGCCGTACAGCCGTGCCTGCACGTGCGTGGCGGTGCGTTGCTGCTGTGCGTTGCCTGCTGTGCAAGGGAGTTGGCGGCGCGGCTCGATCGGCGGTGGCGCGCCCCGACACAGCGTCGGCGGGCGGGCCCGCGGGTGTCAAGAGCGCCCGGCGGTCACCCCGGCGGTGTGCGAACGGGCGATGTCCGGCCCGCGGTACATCTCCTCGGGGATGCTCGCCAGCGTGGACTCCCGCAACCGGCCGCCGAGTCCGTACAGTTCCTGGAAGCTCATCAGCAGCGGCCGCCACCGGTCGGGGTCGATACGGTCGTGGGTCCCGGGCATCCGGATCGCGTCGTGCACGAGCACCCGCTGCACCCGTACCTCGAACACCACGATCCCGCCGCGCTGTTGGGGGTCGTCCTCGGCGAGCGGATGGGTGGCCTCGACCACCGCCTCCATGGCCACCGGGCACTGTGCGGTACGCGGTGGCCGTACGGTGTCCGAGCCGACCGGGGTGAGCCCGGCCCGTGCGAACTTGTCCTTGTGGAAGCGGTATCCGCGCTTCTGCTTGCTCTCGGGTACGGGGTCGCGGCCGGTGGTGAGCGCGAGCGCGTCGACGGCCGCCGCGAGCGAGTCGTCCGGCAGGTTCAGCACGCACTCGCCGGTCCGCAGCAGGTTCAGCGCGGTCTGTGACTTCGCGCCGAGCCCGAGCATCGCCCGCCAGCCGAGCCAGAACGCGGACGACATCGGCGCGAGGTTCGCGCTGCCGTCCTCGTTCTCGGTGGAGAGCAGCACCACAGGGGTGCCGAAGTAGAGGATGCCGGGCTCGATCCGGGTGTGGCTGCCGGCGGGGTCGTAGGTCTGGGTGCTGGTGTGGGGCTGGCCGTTCTGCGTGGTCATACGGGCCAGTCTTGCCACGGGCAGGGGGCCGTGCTGGCGGGAATCGGACCTCGCGCGGCCGGGCTGCCCGCACCGGTCCGCGCGGGTCGGCAGGGGACGTCGTTGCGGGTCGCGGCGAGTTGCTTCGGGTCGTTTCGGGGTGTTGTGGGTCAGCTTCGGGCGTCCGATGGCCCGCCGACCGTCCATCCCGTGCCCGCCGCCCACCGTTCGGCGCCGGCCATCAGCACCTCCGTGGCCGTCGCCTTGATCTGGCCGTAGTCGAAGATGTCGGGCACGCTCGCGGCCAGCCGCTGCTTGAACGCGCCCCAGCCCGCACGGGCGGTCTCGTCCGCGCGCAGATAGTCGCGGAAGAGCAGTGCGAAGCGGGAGTTGGGGCCGTCGGCCCGCCGCAGGTGCACGTTGCAGGAGCGCGCCCCGGGCGGCGGCGCGAAGACGAGCTTGCGGCACTCCCGCCCGCCCGACACCTCCGTGCGGTTCCACGGCTCGGGCCGGCACCGGAAGCCGATCGCGGCGAGCAGCGACTCCTGCCGTGCCTGGTCCACCTCGCCCACCCGCACCTGTACGTCGACGCAGTCCTTCGCGGCCAGCCCCGGCACGGACGTCGAGCCCACATGGTCGATCGCGACCGCCTCCGCGCCGAGCGCCCCGCCGAGCAGCCGTGCCAGTTCCGCGAAGTCCACCCGCCACGCGTCCCGATACGGCACGACCCGCACCGGCTTCAACTCGTCCTCGAACGGCATGAGTCGGGACGCTACCAAGGCGCGCGCCGGGTCGGGGCCAAGTGGTCAGCTCCGGAAGTCCTTCGGGGGTTGACTCCGGAGCCGACCACTACGCGTCGCTCCGGCTCAGGAATTCGCCGACGGTCCGGACGAAGAACTTCGGAT
Source organism: Streptomyces sp. NH27 (assembly GCF_056859195.1). Classification (NCBI taxonomy): domain Bacteria; kingdom Bacillati; phylum Actinomycetota; class Actinomycetes; order Kitasatosporales; family Streptomycetaceae; genus Streptomyces; species Streptomyces sp. NH27. The sequence continues at coordinate 2,692 of NZ_JACEGK010000510.1, read as the reverse complement.
CGTCCAGCCACGGAATGTGCGCGGCGCCCGGCTGGACGACGAACTCCCCGCGCGGGAAGAGCGCCGCGACCTCCGCAGCCTTGTCCGGGCGAGGGGACGGGTCCAGCTCACCCGCGAGCACCAGCACCGGCGCGTCGAGTTTGGTCAGCACCTCGCGCACCGCGGCCGCATCGTCGAACGCGCCGGGACCGGGGTAGGCGTGAGCGGCCTCCTCGTTGTAACCGTCCTCGCCGGAGGCGGCGTGGGCCTCCGCCGCCGCGTCCCAACGGCCGTAACTGAGGCGGTCCAGGAACCGCCAATCGTCCTCGGTCGCCTCCCCGGCCATCGCCCGCTCGAAGGCGGGCACTGCCTCGTCGTACCAGGGCTCGCCGCTGCGCAGCGCGAGCGCCTCGCGCCGTCCCTCGAGCGGGAACTCGATCTCGGCCGCCCGGGCCCGGGCAGTCACCAGCACCAGCGACCGGATCCGCTGCGGATACCGGCCGGCGTAGAGCAACGCGAGGTCGCCGGAGGCGGAGTGGGCCAAGATGTCGATCTGCTCCAGCCCGAGGTGGGCCCGGAGCGTTTCGACGTCGTCCACCTGCCGGTCGACGCGGTAGCTCGACGGGTCGGCCGGAGTTTCGGACTCCCCCGTGCCACGCAGGTCGAGGAGCACAAGCGAACGCCCTGCGGCGGTTGGCAGGCCGCCCAGGTCACCGAGGTAGGCGGATGCCTGCATCGGGCCTCCGGGCAGACAGATCAGCGGATCGCCCTTCCCCACGGTGCGGTAGGCGAGTCGGGTTCCGTCCGGTGCAGGAAATGTCGGCATCCGGCCATCCTGACACCGGCCATCCACCACCCACCACGCATTATCGGTCAGGGGCGTACCGAAGGCGTGGGCATGGCGCTCATCCTGCCCGACGGGCCGGTCCCCGGATACGGCACGCTTCGGCGGGTCGTGATCCACTTCTCCCGATCGGCCTGCCTGCCTTGCCCGTTGTCGCCGCACGCCCCATAGCCCTGCGCGCCGCCGAGCGCGAGCGGCTGAAGAAGATGGCCTACGGCCACAAGACCGAGCACCGGCTGCGGGTACGCGCGCAGGTAGTGCTACACGCCGCAGGCGGGCGCTCCAACGCGCGCGTCGCCCGCGCCACCGGCCTGCACCTGGACACGGTCCGGTGCCAGCGCGGCCGGTTCGCCGAGCACGGCCTTGCCGGCCTGGCCGACCGCAAGCGCACCGGCCGCCCGCGGGCGTTCAGCTCGCTGCAAGTCGCCCAGGTCAAGGCGCTGGCCTGCCGGCTGCCCGCCGAGACCGGGGTGCCGCTGGCGCGCTGGTCGTGCCCTGAGCCGGCCCGCGAGGCCATCGCGCGCGGTATCGCGGCCTTCGTGTCGGCCTCCACCGTGCGCCGCTGGCTAAGGGACGACGCGCTCAAGCCTTGGCAGCACCGCTCCTGGATCTTCATTACCGACCCCGACTTCCGCACCAAGGCCGAGCGCGTGCTGGACCTGAACGCCCGCACCTGGGAGGGTGTCCCGCTCGGTGAGGGCGAGTACGTCATCAGCGCGGACGAGAAGACGTCCATCCAGGCCCGCTGCCGCTGCCACCCCGTCGAGGAACGGGACAGCCTGCGGGAGCAGTTGGTCGCGCGGGCGGAGGCCGACGCCGCCGTGGTGGGCGCGGCGTTCACGGGTTCGTACGCCGTCGGCGCCGGGGACCGCTGGTCGGACACGGACTTGGTGCTGTCCGTACGCGGTGACGTCGCGGACACGGTGGCGCGCTGGACGGACTGGCTCACCGCCGAACTGGGCGCCCTGCACTACTGGGACCTGCCGGTCGGCTCCGGCACCGTCCGGGTGTTCCTGCTGCCCGGCTGGCTGGAGGCCGACATCACCTTCGCGCCCGAGGCCGAGTTCGGCCCGCGAGGCCCCAACTGGCGCCTTCTGTTCGGCACTTCGCAACCGCTGCGGCCCTACCGGGAGCCGGACCCCGACCTGCTCACCGGGCTGCTGTGGCACCACGCCCTGCACGTCAGGGTCTGCCTGGCGCGCGGCCGCCTATGGCAGGCCGAGCACTGGATCGGCGCCATGCGCGAGCACATCCTCACCCTCGCCTGCCTGCGCCTCGGGCTGCCCGCCGCCCACGCCAAGGGCGCCCACCTCCTGCCCGACGACGTCACGGATCCGCTCGCCGCGACCCTCGTCCGCGACCTCGACGCTGCCGAGATCCACCGCGCGCTGCGTGCCGCCCTCACGGCCGCCGGCACTGAACTCGCCCGCGCCGCACCTGAGACCGCGGCCTCGGCCGGCCGACTGGAGCCGCTGCTCGCCGAGTTGGCGACCACCGACCTCACCTTCTGACCGCGGTCGCGAACGGCCCCCACGTCTTCTGCGGTTCAGGGCGGGACGGTCGCCACGACTTCGCCGACCTGGCCGTACGACTCCAGTTCATGGTGCGCCGCCACGTTCTCGTCCAGCGGGAAGACGCGGTCCAGCGCAGCCCGGAGGCCACGAACGTATGGGCCCGGCGCAGCCGTTCGGGCTGCTTCCGGTTCGCTGCTTCCGGTTCGGGTCGGCCCAGGCGGAGTTCAGGGCGGCTCAGGCCGTCAGACGTTCGCCTCGGCGAGGAGGAAGCTCCCGCCCGCCGCCTCGGCCAGTTCGGGGCCGATGAGCGCGCCGGGCGTGTAGGCGCCGGGCTTTCCCTCGCCGCGGGCTAGGC
>NZ_JACEGK010000509.1:0-5899 GCF_056859195.1 Streptomyces sp. NH27 | reverse complement strand
TCGTCGGGGAGGGCGATGAAGACCTGCCATTCGGTGCCGTCGTAGGACTGGATCATGTGGGCGCGCAGGGCGCGGGTGTGGGGCATGCGCTCCTTTCGTCGGGCGGATGTCAGCTCGCGGGCAGGAAGCCGTGGGTGTCGGCGTAGTGGATGAGGTGGTGGAGGGCGCGTTCGGCGTGCCCGCCGTAGGCGTGGGCGGTGTCGGCGAGAGCCGTTGACAACTCCGGCTCGGTGTCGGCCTCTTCGTGGTCCTGTGCCTGCTCGCACGCGACGAGCCGGGTGCGGAGGTCGGCGAGGTCGCGGGCGGCCTTGGTCACGTCGTCGGGGCCCTCCAAGGAGACCTCCGCGAGGGCCCGTTGAAAGGCGGCACGGTCGTCGGCCGGCCCCTGCCCGGTGCGCTCCGCGAGGGCGACGGTCTCGGCCGCGTCGAGGAACCGTACGTAGGTCTGGCGCCGTACGTCCTGGGTTCTCAGGGCGACTTGCTCCTGAAGTGTCAGGCGGACGGTGTCGATCAGCGCGTCGGCCTGACGGTCACCGGCGTGCCGTGCGGCCTCGGCCTGCTGGACGCCGGCGCTGCGCCCGTACCAGCCGGTGACCACGCTGCCGGCGATGGCCGAGCAGGCCGCGATCAGTGCAATCCCCCAGTCGCTCATGGGCAGCATTCTCCCCGTGCCGTCCGTGACCGGTGTGGCAAGCGCTCGAATTGCCCGGGTTACGATCAGGACATGCCGCCCGAGGATCCTTCAAAACCCTCCCCGATCTGGGCAAATGGCCCATCCGGGGATACCGCCGCCGCTAGTATTGATGCTCGGGGCGACGGGCGACGGGCGACGGGCGACGGGCGACGGGCGACGGGCGACGGGCGACGGGCGACGGGCGACGGGCGACGGTACTGCTCGCGGCCCGGTCGGACGTGGCCCTGCACAGGTTGCTCGACGTGCTGCCCGCCTTCGAGGGTGACGCCCGTGTCACGCGGCTGTTCACGCTCGTCCCGGGCTCGCAGTTCGGTACGGACGCGCTGTCCGCGGTCGATGCGGCCGGCGGCCGGACGGTGCCGTGGGACGAGGCACGCCATCGGTCGTTCGACCTGATCATCACGGCGAGCCCGAAGGGCGCGCTGCGGCTGCTGCGCGGCACCCGCGTACTGCTGCCCCATGGTGCCGGGTTCGGCAAGGCGCTCGCGTCGGAGGGCTCCGCGGACTCGGCCTCGGGCCTGGACCCGGCGTATCTGCGGCCGCATGACGGCCAGTTGGCGTTGCACGCGCTCGCCCATCCCGACCAGGTCGCGCGCCTGGCCGCCGTCAGCCCCCAAGCCGCCACCCGGGCAAGGGTCGTGGGCGACCCGACCTTGGACCGCATGCTCGCCTCGCGGTCGCTGCGCGAGCGCTACCGCGGAGCACTGGGCACCGGAGCCCGGCAGCTGGTCGTGGTCGCCTCGACCTGGGGCCCGGAGTCGCTGCTACGGCAACGCCCTTCCCTGCCCGCCGAGTTGGCCGCTTCCCTGCCGGTCGACACCCACCAGCTCGCCCTGGTAGTCCACCCCAACGAACGCAGCACGCTCGGCTCGCTCGACCTCCGCGAACGCCTCGCGCCCGCCCTGGCGGCCGGCATGCTGCTCACCGCGGGATACGAGGAATGGGCCGCGGTCCTCGTCGCCGCCGACGCGCTGGTGACCGACCACGGCTCCGCGGCCCTGTACTACGCGGCAGCTCTCGGCGACGACATCGACCGCCCGATCGTGAGCGCCCACGACGGCGGCAGCGAGCTCATCCCCGGCAGCCCGATCGCCGAACTCCTCGCATCCGTAACCCGGTTGGACCGGGCCCGGGACCTCCGCGCGGCGCTGGCGGCCTACCGACCCGGGCCGGGCCGGACGGCCGCCCGAGCCGCGTTCGCCGAACAGGGGCGGGCACTGCCGCGGTTGAGGCGCGAGTTGTACGCGCTGCTCGGCCTCGACGAGCCCGCCGCGGCCGTCCGGCCGAGAGTACTGCCGAAGCCGGCCGGCCGGGCCGCCGGACCGGCGGCGTTCGACGTCCACGTGGACGCACCCGCCGGCGGCGACGAGGTGCGGGTGGAGCGCGTGGTCGCCGGCCTCGGGGCCGCAGGTCACCACCTCGCCGTCGAACACGGCGCGGCCAGCGAGGAGTTCACCCGCACCGCCGGGCTGCTCTACCGACGGGCCGCTGCTGCGACCGCGGGCCCGGTCGCGAATCCGCCCGCGAGCCCGTACCGAAGGACGTGGACGGCCGCCGCCTGGACCGGGTTCGTCCTATCGGACCACCCCGGCTGCACCACCGCCGCGGTCGTACTGCCCGACGGGCGGTGCCTGCTGCGCCGACGCGGCGACGACCGCCTGTGGACGGTGAGCGTCGAACCCTGGTGCCATGACGGCAGGATCGTGCACACCGACCCGGCCGCCGCGCTCTCCGCCGTACACGCCGTGCCTGCCGGACCCCATCAGCCCCCGGACCTGGTCACGTTGACGTGCCGGGTCGGCGAACACGCCTTCGCGGTACGGATGTCCCCGGCCGACCCCGGCGACGGCACGCAGCCGATCTAGGGCCGTGGCCGGGAGGGGGTCGATCGGCATCGCGGCTTGCGGGGCGGGCGCCCGTCCGGGGTACGGGGCCCGGCGGTCCGTGGCTGCGCCGCGCGGGCGCGAGTGACCGAAACGCGAGCGACCGGAAGCGATGCCGCCGGCAGGCAGCGGCGGGGCCCGAGGGCCCCGGCCGCGTGCCCGCCGGGATGACGGGATGTCGGGTCAGATCACGGGAAGCCGGTCCACCAGCAACTCCAGCCTCGGCTCGGCTTCCTCCGGCGGCAGCCGTCCCGCTCGGGTCAGGGTGGCCAGCCCGTGCAGGGCCGCCCAGAACACCTCGGTGAACAGTCCCGGGTGGATGCCGTCCCCGGCGACTTCGCCGAGGTTTTCCAGCAGGGCGGCGAAGGCGTCCTTCAGAGGTTGCGGGGTGTCCTCGTTTGCGAACGCCAGGCCGCCGTCGAGCTGGAACATGGCGTCGTAGACCGCCGGGTTGTGTACGGCGAAGTCGAGGTAGGCGCGGGCGAGGGCGGTGACCCGGGCGCGCGGGCCGTCCGCGGTGGAGGCCGCGGCCCGCACCGCCGCGGCCATCTCGGTGGCGCCTTCGAGGGCGACGGCGCCGATGATCTCCCGCTTGCCGCGAAAGTGGCTGTAGAGGACGGGCTGGCTGTATTCGATGCGCTCGCTGAGCCGACGGGTGGTGACCGCGTCCCAGCCTTGTTGCTCGGCGAGTTCGCGGGCCGTCGCCAAGATGAGGCGTTCGCGGGCCGCCCGTTCGCGCTCCTTGCGTTCCTGTACCGACATGATTCGATCCTAGTACCGCTAGACACGCGAGCGGCAGTACGACTAGCGTCGCCTCATCATCTAGTGATGCTAGGTCCCAGGAGGGGTCATCATGCTCAACGCGCTCCAGGTCGTCACCACCGTGGTCGTCGGCGTGATGGTGGGGGTGGAGTTCTCCGTCGCCTTCGTCATCAACCGCATCCTCAACGCCCTCCCCGGCGACAACGGCCTGATCGGCCGCGCCCACGGGGGCCGGATGCTCGGCGCCGTGATGCCGTTCTGGTACATCACCTCGCTCGTCCTCGCCGCCGTCTGGGCCATCGCCGGATGGCACCACCACGGCGCCGGCCTCGTCGTCACCGCCGCCGCACTGCTCATCCTCAGCGTGATCATGTCGATCCTGCTCCTCGTCCCGATCAACAACCAGGGCAAAACCTGGACCCCCGACAACCGCCCCGCCGACTGGAAGCAGCAGATGAACCGCTGGGACCGCTACCACTACCTCCGCGTCGCTGTCATCATCGCCGCCTTCGCCCTGCTGGCCACCGCCCTCAGCTGACCCCGCGGGCCGACAGCGCGCCGGTGGCGCACGATCCCCGCTCCCCGGGCGGCAGCGGATCACCGAGATCCCGACATCCCGAGATCCCGACATCCGCGAATGCAACTGCCGCCGAGAACCCACCACTCGGCACGAGGGGAGAACCCGCGCATTGATCACGACCCGATATGCGCCCTAATCCAGGCCGTTGCGTCGCCTGATCGCCGCCGCGGCGGTGCGGTGCTGCTCGGCGTCCGCCAACCGTTCTTCCTGCGTGGCGAGTTCGGCGAGTGCGTCGAGCACCCGGGTCTCGTCGAAGTCCGAGCCTCGACGGCGGGCACTGTCCAGGGACTCCTGGTAGAGCCGTCCGGCCGCCGCCAACTGGCCGCCGGTGCACAGCACATGGGCGAGGGCGAATCCGGTCCTGGCCGTCATCCGCTCGCGTTGCAGCGCCGCCGCCGCGGTGTGTGCCTCCGTGAGCGAGGCCCGCGCGGATTCGGTGTCGCCGAGCTTGGCCTGGGTCTGCCCGAGCCGGTAGGTCTGGAGCATGACGCCGTAGTCGTTGGAGATCGACGCGTGCAGCGCCCGGGACGCGGTGAACCGGGCCGCGGCCGAAGCCTGGTCGCCCAGTGCGGAGTCGAGCATGCCGTGGAACTCGACCGTCGAGGCGCGGAGCTTCGTGTCGAGTTCCTCCTCCCCCAGCAGAGCGACCGCGGCCGAGGCGCCGGCCAGTTCAGCGGCGGCATCGTCGGTGTTGCCCGACTCCCAGAGCCAGCGGGCGAGTTGGCATCTCATCCGGACGATGCCGCGGACGCCGCCGCCGCGCAGCGCGCACTCCACGCCGAGCCGGAAGATCGCGATCAGGTCGGCCTTGGGCGGATGGTCCAGCGCATACGTCCACGCGGGCTCGCACAGCGCCACGACCAGCGCGTCCAGGTCTTCCGCATGGGCCGCGTGGGCGGCCCGGGCGGCCGCGAAGAGCGTGTGGCGCTCCTCGTACTGCCACCGGGCCACCCGGCGAAGGCGCGTGCACCGCTCCTCGTCGGTGTCCGCCTGCTCCGGGTCGGCCAGCGCGACGTCCGGCGCCTGCGGGATCGGGTCGATCCGTGCCGCGACGACCAGCCGCTTCCCGGCGAGGAACAGGTCGGCGCGCTGCTGCTGGCGGACGTACCAGCGCAGGAAACGCGCCAGCGCCTGGGCGAGTTGGTCTTCGCCGCCGGCTTCCGACCGCGCCTTGGTACGGGCATGGCTGCGATGGGTCTGCGGCAGCCGCAGCCGGGCGTTCCGGTCTCCGGCGGCCGAGCGGACGTCGACCAGCCCGGCTCGGTCCAGTTCCTCCAGCGCCATGTCACAGGCGTCGGCGCCCCGTCCCAGCAGCGCCGTGGCCGAGGCGCGGGTGAACGTCGGCCCCGGGTGGACGGACAGCGCCCGGTACAACAGCGCGGCCGGCTCGGACAGTTCGCCGTACGCCGGGTCGAGCACCCGCTCCGCCACCGACGCGACCTTCGCGTCCACGGCCGACCGCACCTCGTCCAGCACCCGGGACAGCGGACGAAGCCCGTGGCTGCGCACCGTGCAGCCCGCGACCCGTAGCGCCGCGGGCGAACCCTCGCACAGCCGCAGCAGGGCCGCGGTGGCCTCCGGGGCCTCGGCGAGCCGGTCGCCGCCGACGATCTCCGCCAGCAACTCCCTTGCCGCGGCGTCGTCCAGGGGCGCCACGGGCACGTCCACGCTCGTCCCGCCGTCCAGGTCGTACAGCGGGGCGTGGCTCGTCACCAGCACCACGCTCTCCGACGCCGGCAGCAGGTCCGCGACCTCCGAGCCGTAGCGGGCGTTGTCCACCACCAGCACGGCCCGGGTCTGCGCCGACTTCACGTGGTACTGCCTCCGCCGCGCGCCGAACGACCGCTTCACGCTTGCCGGTTCGACCCCCAGCGACTCCAGCAGCTGCGTCAACACGTCGCCCACGTCCACCGCCCCGCCCACCCGGTAGTCGTCCAGGTCGACGCAGAACACATGCGGAAACCCGCCGTCCTCGTACAA
>NZ_JACEGK010000508.1:0-5902 GCF_056859195.1 Streptomyces sp. NH27 | reverse complement strand
CCCATGCGTTGCTCGCCGGCCCGCCACGCGGAACGACGGGTGGGAGCGCGGTGGTCGTTTCGTGCCGAACCATGCCGCCGTCCCTCCCGGTCACCCGCCATTGGTATTGGTCAGGTAAAGAATTGTACCGTATCCGGTAATGGGTCAATCAGGGGGTGGCGGCCCCTACCTGCCCATTCCGCGCTCGGGTCCGTGACACGAGCGCGCTCAGTGCCGGTACGGCCGCCGTCGCCAGGAAGCACACCGGCAGTGGGGCCCCCGCCACCAGGACGGCGGCGAGCGCGCCGCCCGCCGACGAACCGGCGTTCAGCGCGGAGTTGACCCAGCTGGTGGCACGGGTCGCGGTGCCGTCCGGGGCCAGCCGCGCCGCCGCCAGATACGCCGTCGACAAAGCCGGCGACAACAGCGTGCCGGTCGCCGCGATGCACACCGCGAGCAGTGGCAGCGCGCCCGAGGCGGCCGCGTCCACGGCGAGCAGCGCGGCCAGCGCCGCCAGCAGCAGGGACAGCCGCCCCGCGGCCGGGCGGCGCCACGACACCCGCCCGTGCAGCAGCCCGCCGATCACGCTGCCCGCGGACTGCCCGGCCAGCACCCAGCCGACCGCGCCCGGGTGGTGCGCCCGGTCCGCGCACGCGATGACGTACAGGTCGATGCCGCCCAGGCACGCGCCCACGGCCAGCGCCGCGCCGGCCGCCCGCCGTACGCCGCCCGCGCCCTCCGCGGACAGCAGCCGCAGCCGACGCCGCGCCCGACCCGACGGCCCTTCCCCCGCGCCGGACTTCGCCGGCGCCACCATCAACCGTGCCGCCGGCGAGGCCGCCAGCGCGCACGAGCCCGCCGCGATCAGCACACCGGACAAGGCGAGCGCCGGCACCGGATGCACGGCCACCGCGATCAGCGGGCCGAGCAGGAAGAGCAGTTCCTCCGCGACCGTGTCGAGGCTGAACGCCCTTTGCAGCAGCGCCTCGTCGGGCGCCAGCGCACCCCACACGGCGCGCATCGTCGGCCCGAGCGGAGGGCAGGCCGAGCCCGCGGCCGCTGCGAGCAGCGCGAGTACGGCCGTACTCGGGCGGCCGGCCGCGCTTGCGTGCGGGCCCGCGCACCACGCCAGGGCGAGCACCGCCGCCGAGAACGGTATGGCCAGCGACGGCAGGGCGCGGCGCGCGCCCCAGCGGTCCACCAGGTCGGCTCGCGCCGGGCCGAGCACGACGGCCACCGTGCTGAACACCGTCGACAGCAGCCCGCCGGCCGCCAGCGAGCCGGCGGCCGCGGTCAGTGAAAGGACGAGGGCGAGGTTGAGCACCCCGTAGCCGAGCCGCCCCAACAGTGCGGCGCCGAACGTGACACGGGCGTGCGGCAGACGAAACACGGCGGCGTACGACGCCGCCGAATCCGGCGAAGACATGGGTATCCCCTGAAATACGCAGTGGCATGGGCCGTCTCGCGCACCTCACCCGTCAACTCACCAACGGATGGCGCGCACCCGGCGCCCTACGCACAGAGGAAGAACATCCCCCGAAGATAGCAGTACGGGCAGCGCGACACCGCGCCGGTCGCGGCGTTCAAGGCGTTCCTGCTCGGCCGCAAGGGCGCGCTGCTGCCGAGGTGACGCCGCCCGGCCGCGCGCACCGCGCCTGTGTCCACGGCGCTCGGGAGGCATTGTCAGTGGGTGGGCATACGGTGCGGACATGAGTAAGGGGCAGGCAGAGACGGGACGGCCGGCGCCGGCGGTGCGGTTGAGGGAGTGGGAGGAGGGCGACCTGTGGGTGCTGCGGCGCACGAACTCACCGGAGATGACCGAGCATCTCGGCGGCCCGGAGAGCGAGTCGCAGCTGCTCGCACGCCATGAGCGCTACCTCCGGCTCGACGGCGACGGCGGCCGGATGTACGTGGTCGTGGTGGGCACGGATGTGGGTGCGGGCGAGGAGGCGGCGGGCTCCATCGGTTTCTGGGGGCGGGTCTGGCAGGACGAACCGGTCTACGAGACCGGGTGGGGTGTGTTCCCCGAGTTCCAGGGCCGGGGCATCGCGGTCGCCGCGGCCAGGGCCGTGATCGAGCGGGCGGCCGCCGCCGGCACCCGCCGTTACCTGCACGCGTACCCGTCCGTCGATCACCCGGCGTCCAACGCGGTGTGCCGCCGCGCGGGCTTCACCCTGCTCGGCGAGGTCGCCTTCGAGTACCCCAAGGGGTGCCCGATGACGTGCAACGACTGGCGGACCGAGCTGTCGGCGAGCCCCGCGGAGCCGATACCGCGGTAGGTGGCGGGACCCGCGTCTGCCGTGCGGCATGTCGGCGGCACCTGGTGGGGGCCGCCACGGGTAACGTCCTGTCCTGCATGTCTGCCGGTTCGGCGCTGCCGCTTCGGCGCCGCTTCGAGACGGTCCCCGTCCGCGGGCGAGGACCGGTGAGGGACGCTGCGGGAGGTCCGCCCTGTTGGTGCTGTGTGTGCTCTTCGCGCTGCTCGGTGCCGCCAGCAACGCTTCCGGCACCGTCTTCCAACGCAAGGCCGCGATGCGGGTGCCCGCCGAGGACGCGATGCACTTCCGGCTGCTGGTGGACATGCTGCACCAGTCGGTGTGGTTGCTGGGCATCTGCGGCGTGGCCCTCGCCGCGCTGTTCCAGGCGCTCGCACTGGTCACCGGCCCGCTCGCGCTGGCCCAGCCGGTGTTCGTGCTCGAACTGCCCTTCGCGCTGCTGATCGCCATGCCCGTACTCCACCGCAGTCTGCCGGGCCGCGGCTGGGCCGCGGTGTGCTGCATGGTCCTCGGCCTGGCCATCGCGCTGGCCTGCGCCGCGCCCGACGGCGGCACCGACCAGGCGTCACTCGCCCGATGGGTGCCGGCAGTCGTCGGGGTGGGCGGCTTCACGCTGGCCGCGGTCTTCCTCGCCCGGCACCGCCGCGCCGGCCCGATGCGCGCCGCGCTGCTCGGCGTTGCCGCCGCGGCGGCCAACGCGCTGACCGCCGCGCTGATGAAGTCCGCCGCCAACACCTTCTCCGCGCACGGCTTCGGCGCGTTCCTCGCGGCCTGGCAGACCTACGGCTTCGCGCTGTGCGGGATCGCGGCCGTCTTCCTGCTGGAGAACTCCCTGCAGTCCGGCTCCATCGCCGCCTCGCAGCCCGCGCTGACCCTCGGCGACGCGACCCTCAGCCTCGTGCTGGGGCTGACCGTCTACGCCGAGCACATCCGTACCGGATGGTGGTTCGTGCCTGAACTCCTGGGCGTCGCCATGGTCGTGGCCGGCACCGTCTACCTGTCGAAGTCGGTGGCACTCACCCGGGAGCTGGGCACGAAGTAGTAGGCCGGAAGCGTCTGCCTGCGGGTCGCGGCGGGTCGCAGCGGGCCGGTGCGGGCCGTGCCCGTGGTGACCCGGTCAGGGCGTCACGGGGCGCCGCGCGCAGGTCCTGACCTCGCGCGTGCGATGCTGGGCGTGGTCGAACAGCCGAGGGAACACGACAGTGGCGATGGCAGGGACACGAGGCACACGACGCGCACTGTCGGACCTGTGGGACCGCTACTCGGCCTCCGATCCCGGGTTGCTGCGGCTGATGGCCGGCCTGCGCACGGTCGGGTCGATCGGCCTGGCGCTGCTGGTCCTCGCCGCGCTGGACACCCCGGTGCCCCAGCTCGTGGCCGGCGCGATGGCCGCGATGGTCTCCACGTTCGCCATCCGTGACAAGCGGGTGCCCGACCAGGCCATCACCCTCGCGCTCGGGCTGCCCGCCGCGCTCGCCTCGGTGTCGCTGGGATCCCTGCTCAACCCGCGCGTCGTCATCGGCGACATCTTCTTCGTGCTGCTGATCTTCGTCGCCGCCTACGTCCGCCGGTTCGGCGACCGCTACACCGCGATCGGCATGATCAGCTTCCAGGTGTACTTCGTCTCGCTGTTCGTGCACGCCACCTCCTCCGACCTGCCCGGCCTCTGCCTCACCATGACGATCGCGTTCGCGTGCAGCGCGCTGACCCGCTTCGCGTTCGTGCCCGAGACCCCCGAGCGGACCCTGCGCCTGCTGCGGCAGGCGTTCCGGGTCCGCATCGTGCAACTCGTCGCCACCCAGCGCGAGGTCCTGGAGTCCCCGCCCGACCATCTCGACAGCGCCGTCGCCGACCTGCGCAAGGACACCGCCCGGCTGCACGCGACCGCCCTGATGATCCAGACCCGCCTGGAGGACGGCACCGCCGACCAGGCCACCGCCAACCAGGTCCAACGCCGTATCGTGGACGCCGAGACCGCCGCCGAGCGGCTCGGCGTCCTGCTGCTCAACACCCGCAGCGCCGGCCACGCCGACACCCTCACCCTGCACCTGCCGAACGCCCCGCTGCCCGCCCCGGTCCGCCGGCTCAGCGACGAGGACGAAGCCGTCCGCACCCTGCGCAAGGAGTTGCGCGCCCTCCAACTGCTTGTCGCCCGCCTCTCCGAGGACGACCGCGGCACCGCCGTCACCCACCTGCGCAACCGTCTGCTGGCCTACCGCGACGACGCGAACCTGCCCCGCGCCACCCCCGCGATCCAGGACGCCTTCCGCGGCATCGGCGAGACCGCCCGCGCCGTACTCGGCCTGCGGATGGCCCTCGACGGCCCCGGCGACGACTCGGACGACGCCCCCGAAACCGTCCGCTCCCGAGAGGAGTTCGACGCCGAGGACCTGGCGCTGGCCGACGACTCCGCCCCCGGCGACCGCACCGGCCTGGACCGGCCCAGCACCCGCGCCGCCTTCCAGGTCGCCACCGGCTCCGCGCTGGCCGTCCTCGGCGGCGAGTTCCTGTCCTCGCAGCGCTTCTACTGGGCCGTACTGACCTGCTGGGTGGTGTTCGTCAACACCTCCTCCACCGCCGAGATCCTCGTCAAGGGCTACCGGCGGCTGATCGGCACCATCTGCGGCGTCGTCGCCGGTGTCCTGCTCGCCGCCGCGGTCGGCCCGCACACCTGGACCGCGTTCGTCCTGGTCCTCGTCCTCATCTTCGCGATGTTCTTCACCGCACCCGTGTCGTTCACGCTGATGTCGTTCTTCGTCACCGCCATGCTCGGGCTGCTCTACACCCTCCTGCACACCTACAGCGTGTCCGTGCTGGTGCTGCGGATCGAGGAGACCGCGCTCGGCGCCGCGTGCGGGGCCATCGCCGCGGTCCTGATCCTGCCGATCCGCACCGACGAGCACACCGACGCCCAACTCGTCACCGTCCTGAGCCGGTTGCGCGACGTGTCCGTGGCCGCCGTGGACCAACTCGGCGGCGGCCCCGCCATCGACCTCGTCGACATGTCCCGCGACCTCGACACCGCGCTCGACGCGTTGCGCCGCTCCACCAGCCCGCTCACCTACCCCATCACCCCGCTGCGGGTCCGCCGCCGTAGCACCCGCTATCTCGTCGCCCTGCTGGAGACCTGCGCCTACCACGCCCGTTCCCTGGCGGCCACCGCCGAACTCGTGCCCTACAGCCGGAATGTGGCCGCCGATCCCCGGCTCGCCGCGGTCGGCCCGCGCATCGCCCACAACATCGACGCGCTCATCAGCCACGTCGAGGCGCAGGAAACGTCGAAGGAGCGGGCGGCCGCGGTGGTGGCGTCGGGTGCTTCTGCGGGCTCACCGGCGGAGGGGGACACGGGCGGCAAGGGTACGGCGGCCCGCGACGTGCCCGAGGTGCGGACCGGGCCGAGTATCGCGTCCATGCTGGAGGGTTCGGGGAGCAGCAACTTGCGCTCCGGCACCGTCACTTACCGCGTCCTGCGTCACCTGCAACGCCTCGACGAGGGCATCACCGCGCTGGCCCGGCCGCTGCGGGCGCCGATGGAGGACGACGGCACGAGCCGGCGCGCGGCGGGTGGCAAGGGCGGTGCCGGCGGCGCGACCGCCCGCCCCCGCCCCGCGGGCTGAACGGCCGGTGCGAGCGCGGGGTCGTACCCC
>NZ_JACEGK010000507.1:0-5907 GCF_056859195.1 Streptomyces sp. NH27 | reverse complement strand
GGAGAGGGTACGGCGGGGCCGGCGGCAGCTGTGGCGGTCGGGGCGGCCGCGCCGAGCGTGGTGGCGAGGGTGGCGCCCTTCGCGCGGCGCCGCAGTCCGCGCGGCGCCGTACTCCCGACGACGGATGCGCCTGGCACACCTGGTGCGCCGGACCCGCCAGGTGCCGCGGGCACGCCGGGCCTACCCGCCGTACCGGGCGCGCTCACCGGGCCTCCGCCGACTCCCGCCCCGCGCGCCCCACTTCCGTTTCCACTTCCGTTTCCGTTCTCCGCCCGCCCCGGGCGACCGCGCTCGGGTGGCACGGCCGCCGAGCTGATCGCCGCGTTGCGCTGCGGCACCCTGCGGGGGAGCGGCGCGGGGCCGTCCGGGCGGCTCGGCGCCGCATGCCGGGCCCCGCCGCGGCCCTCCGGATCGGTACCCGACTCCAGCTCCGGGTGCGGGCGGGCCGGACCCGACTCGGGCACCCGGGCGGCGTGCCGCGGCCCGCGTCCGGTGCGCTCGCTCCGTTCGGCCCGGTCGCCCCGTTCGAGTTCCGCGGGCCCGGGTTCGTACGACCGGCGCCCTGCTCCGCTCCCGTCGGCCCCGGCCCCGGCCTCGAAGCGGGGCCGGGTGTCCAGCCGCTTCCTCGGCTCCGTGAACGGGCTCATCATCAGCAGCAGTGCCGACGGGATCGTGACCTGCGCGGTGACGCCGCCGCCCTGCGTACGGGTCAGCGTGACGCGCACACCCCAGCGCCGGGCCAGGCTGCCGACCACGAACAGGCCGAGCACCTTCGTGGGCACCAGGTCGAGGCGTTCGCGGCGCACCAGCCGGGCGTTCTCCTCCGCGAGCCGGGCCGCGCTCATGCCCAGGCCGTGGTCGGTGACCTCGATCAGCGCGCCGTCGGAGCGGGCGCTCACGTTCACCTTGACCGGGCTGCGGGCGGGCGAGAACGCGACCGCGTTCTCCAGCAGTTCGGCGAGCATCAAGGTCAGGTCGGCGATGATGTCGGGCGCGACGGTGACCTCGGTGTCGGCGTCGAGCGAGACCCGCTGGTAGCCCTCGATCTGGCCGAGCGCGGCGCGCACCACGTTGGTGAGCGGGGTGGGCCCCGCCTCCATGCCGGTCTCGCGGATGCCGGCCAGCAGCATCAGGCTGTCGGCGTTGCGCTGGAGCCGGACCGCGAGGTGGTCGATGCGGTAGAGCCGGTCGAGCAGCGCGGGGTCGGTCTCGCCGCGCTCCACCGCGTCGATCAGGGAGAGTTGACGGGCCGTCAGGTTGCTGACCCGGCGGCCGACGTTGCCGAACATCTCGGCGGTGTTGCGGCGGCTGAGCACCTGCCGTTCCAGCAGCGCTGCCGCGGTGGTCTGCACCTGGTTGAAGGCGGCGGCCAGGTCGCCGATCTCGTCGCGCGCGGTCACCGGCATCTCGCGCAGCCGGGGCGGGCTCGCGTCCACGGCGTCGTCGTCGGCGACCCGGGCCAGTTCGCGCCCGGCCACCTCCGCGACCTCGGCGGCCACCCCGGTCAGCGCCTGCACCGGCCGGATCACCGAACGGCGGATCGCCACCGACAGCGCCAGCCACAGCGCGAACGCCACCAGCGCGCCGGCCAGCAGCCAGGCCGCCCGCCACCACGCGTTGTCCGAGGCGCGGTCGGCCCGGTCGGCGATCTGGCCGATCAGCGAGCTGGTGACGCGCAGCCGGCTCTCCGCCTGCTGCTGGTACTGCGGGAATGCCTGGAGCGCGGTGGTGAAGGCGTTCCTGATCGCCGCCGGGCCGTTGGCCACCAGCGCGCTCGGGTCCACCTGGAGGCCCGCGTACTGCTGCGAGATGGTGTTCCAGGCCGTGCCCTGCTCGATTCCGGCCAGCTCGGCGTTCTGCCGCGCGGTCGCGTAACGGCCGAACCGGGCCGCCTCGGTCGTGTAGACCTGCTCGGTGCCGACCGCGTTGACGAACTCGATCAGCGCGTTGGAGTCGCCGGTCTGCGCGGAGAACACGCTGGTCTCGAAGGAACTGTGCGCGGCCTCGGCGCGCAGCAGCGAGTCCAGCAGGCTGCCGGTGCGGGTGGTGGACAGGTTCGTGCTGGTGTCCAGGCCGAGGCCGTCGATCAGGTCGTCCATCGCGGAGGTGTACGCCGGGTCGATGTTGTCGGCCGGCAGGTAGCTCTGCTCCACGGTGCTGCGCAGGCTGCTCAGGCCGTTGATCTCCTTGAGCACCTGCTCCTCGGCGGCCGGCAGCCGGGAGCCGAAGGCGCGGCGGACCGCCTCGACCTGCTGGTCCACCGCGTCCTGCGCGTCGCGGTAGGCGACCAGCGACGGGCGGTCGCCGGTGGTGGCCGACTCGTAGCGCACCGACAGCAGCAGTGCCTGCTGGTGCTCGGACTCGACCCGGTCGACCAGGGTGGCGACCTGGCGGCTGCTGCGCACGAGCTGGGCGGCGGAGCCCGCGTCCCTGGCCTGGCCGACCAGCCCGGAGATCACGTAGCCGAGCAGCAGCGCGACCACGACCAGGGGGACGCCGAGCAGGACGTCGAGCTTGCGGCGGAAGGGCCGACGGTCGGCGAAGCGGGCGAGTGCGGATGTTCGGGGCGAGCGGTCGCCATCGTGCGGGACTTCCGGGGCCGGATGATGCTCCTGTTCCGGTCCGTTCGCTCCGTTCGCGGACACGACGCGTCCTCCTCCGTGACTTTGACCACTTTCGTCACCCTGGGTGGACGGAAGTGGCTGAAAAACTCCCCGTGTCAGTCCGGGAATGGTCGCCAACTGCCCGGAGACTACCTCGTCTTGCCGTCCGGCACCTGGCCCCTACATCAAGATCCTGTTACGTCGGTGCGGTTCCGGCCGCCCGCTGATCCGGCTCCGTCGCAGGTCGGCGCGGCGCCGGTGGTGGTCGGGGACGGCGCTTCGCGCAGTCGATGCCAATCGGTGACCGGGCTTCACTTGACTGGGCCGGAAGGGGCTGGATTGGATCGTCGCCAAGGCATGTTTCGAACAACGTTGATCATCTTTCGAACACCGAGCCGGAAGCGGAAACCGTGACAACTCGCGAGAACAGCACCTGGTCCAGCCCGAGTTACCTCCGACTGGCCGCCGTGGCGGTCGTTGCCGCCGTGGCAGCGCCTCTGCTGGCGGGCTGTTCCTCCTCCTCGTCCGGCGACGGCGGCAGCGACCCGCTGGCCGGGAAGAAGGCGTCCGGCGGCACCGTGGTCGTCGGCTCCAACAACTTCGCCGAGAGCACCGTGCTCGCCTACATCTACGGCGAGACGCTCAAGTCCAAGGGCATCAAGGTCAGTTACAAGCTGAACATCGGCACCCGTGAGACCACCTACGGGATGATGAAGAACGGCACGCTGACGGTGCTGCCGGAGTTCAACGGCGCGCTGCTGTCCTACCTCGACGCCAAGGCCGTGGAGACGACGGCGACCGCGACCGATGCCGCGATCACCGCGAAGCTCGACCCGAAGCTGACGGTGCTGAACGACGCACCGGCCCAGGACAAGGACTCGGTGACGGTCAACGCGGCCACCGCGAAGAAGTACCACCTGACCGCCTCCTCGTCGATCGCCGACCTCGCCTCGATCGGCAAGGACATCGTGATCGGCGGCTCGCCGGAGTTCCAGACCCGCCAGCAGGGCCTGGTCGGGCTGAAGTCCGAGTACGGCGTGGTGCCGAAGTCCTTCAAGGCGCTGGACGCCGGCGGCCCGCTCACCGAGTCGGCGCTGAAGAGCAACAACGTCCAGGCCGCGGACATCTTCACCACCGACCCGACCATCAGCTCCGAGAAGTTCGTCACGCTCCAGGACCCGAAGAGCCTCTTCGGCTTCGGCAACGTGCTTCCGCTGGTCTACAAGACCGGGCTGTCGCAGGCCGGCATCGACGCCCTCAACAGCGTGTCGGCCAAGCTCGACACGGCGAAGCTGCTCGACCTGGACACCCAGGTGCAGACCGACAAGAAGGACCCGCTGGCCGTGGCGCAGACGTGGCTGAAGTCCATCGGCGTGAGCTGAGCCGGGACCGCGTACGAAGCTGAGGGCGACCCCGGGGTGCAGGCAGCGCCCCGGGGCGACCTCGCTCAGCACGAGTTCTCGGTACGACCCGAAGCCCGACCCGAAGTACGGCCCCACGTACGGCCCTTCGTACAGCCCCGAGCACGACCGCTACGGACACCCCCTCCGTACGACCCTCAGCGGGAGGCGACCATGGGAACAGCCCCTGAGTCGTCGTCGCACCGCGGCAATGAGGCTTCCTCCGCACCCGAGCGTGTGAAGGCGGCCGGCGCGGTCCTCGACGGCTTCGGTCTCGACGCCGACGGCGTCGCACTGCTCGCCGACGGCGTGACCGAGCCCGTCGTCCCGCCCGACGCGTACGCACGCGCCGAACGCTCCTGGCACACGGCCCGGCAACTCGCCGCCTCCGGCCGGATCTACGGCCGCGACACCGGCGTCGGCGCCAACCGGATGGTCTTCCTCAGCGACGAGGACAAGGACGAGCAGGACCTGCGGCTGCTGCGCAGCCACGCCGGCGGTGTCGGCGCGCTGCTGCCGGCCCGCGAGGTCCGCGCGATGCTGGCGGTCCGCGCCAACCAGGTGCTGGCCGGCGGCTCCGGGCTACAGCCCGCACTCGTCCGCGCGATGGTCGAGGCGCTGCGGCTGCACGTCCACCCGGCCGTCAACGAGTACGGGGCGGTGGGCACGGGCGATCTGACGGCGCTGGCGCAGACCGGGCTGACGCTGATCGGCGAGCGGCCGTGGCTAATGGACCCGGTGGGGGCGCTGGGCCCGGAGCTGGACCCGATCGGTGCGGATGCGGTGACGGCGGACGGTGCCGTACGGGGCACGGAGCCGGCGGGCGCGGTACGGCCGGATACGGTACGGCCGGGCGCCGGAACGTCCGGCTCCGTACCGTCCGAGCTCGTATCCTCCGGGCCCATACTGTCCAACTCCGGACCGTCCGGGGCCAATTCGACCGAGCCGGGGCCGGTGGGCGTCCACGCCGACCCGCACCCCGACGGCGGCCCGATCGCGCCGCCGCACACCAGCGCCACCGCACCCGGACCCGCGCCCGTCACCCTCCAACGCGGCGACGGGCTCGCCCTGATGAGCAGCAACGCCCTCGCGCTCGGCCAGGCCGCCCTGGTCTGCCACGACATCGACGTACTGCTGCGCGCCTCGCACGTCATCGCCGCCCTCTCGCTGGCCGCGGTCGGCGGTTCCCTGGAGGCATACGCCGCGCCGGTGCACGCCCTGCGCCCGTACGCCGGCACGCTGCACGCCGCCGCCGAGGTACGCAGGCTGCTCGGGCAGCCGGAACGCCCGCAGTTGCCCGGCCGGCGCATCCAGGACCCGTACGGCTTCCGGGCGTTTCCGCAGGTGCACGGGCCGGCGCTGGAAGCGGTCGGCGCGCTGCGCCGGGTGCTCGGCGTCGAGATCAACTGCCCTTCGGAGAACCCGCTGATCACCGAGGACGGCGGGCCGGACGGCGGTCCCGCGGTCTACCACCACGGCGGGTTCTTCGCCGCGCCGCTCGGCCTCGCGCTCGACCAGCTCTCGCTGGCCGTGCTGCAGACCGCCCGGCTGTCCACCGCGCGGCTCGGGCACCTCGGCGACCCCGACATCACCGGGTTGCGGCCCTTCCTCGCCGACGGGCCCGCGGCCAGCTCCGGGGTCATGATCCTCGAGTACAGCGCGAACTCCGCGCTCGCGGAGCTGCGGGCGGCCGCTTCGTCGCCCGCCTCCGCCGGGCACACGGTCATCTCCCGCGGTCTCGAAGAGGCGGCGAGCTTCGCCTCCCAGGCGGCGCGGCAGGCGCTCCGCGCCGCGGGGGCCTACCGGCTCGTGCTCGCCTGTGAACTCGTCGCGGCGGTCCGGGCACTTCGCACCCGGCCCGCGCCGCTGCTCGACGCGGGCGCGCCCGTGCACGCGGTCCTCAC
>NZ_JACEGK010000506.1:0-5925 GCF_056859195.1 Streptomyces sp. NH27 | reverse complement strand
GCAACCGCAGCCGTGACCGAGACGCTGGCCGGGCAGGACGGCGAACCGCACGGCATCGGCGCGCCGCTGCCCTCCACCGAGGCGCTGCCGAAGGCGCAGGGCACCTACCCGTACGCCGCCGACCTGTGGGCCGAGGGCCTGCTGTGGGCGGCGGTGCTGCGCTCGCCGTACCCGCACGCGCGGATCACCCGGATCGACACCACCGACGCGGTCGCGATGCCCGGCGTACGGGCCGTCCTTACCCACGAGGACGTGCCCGGCGACGCCATGCACGGCCGCAAGGTCGCCGACCGGCCGGTCTTCGCCCACGAGGTCGTACGCCACCACGGCGAGCCGATCGCCGCGGTCGCCGCCGACCACCCCGACACCGCCCGGCTGGCCGCCGCCGCGATCCTCGTCGAGTACGAAGTACTTGAGCCGGTCACCGACCCGGAGAAGGCGTTCGCGGCGGAGCCGCTGCACCCCGACGGCAACCTGATCCGGCACATCCCGCTGCGCTTCGGCGACTCGGAGGCGGTCGGCGAGGTCGTGGTGGAGGGCCTGTACCGGGTCGGCCGGCAGGACCCCGCGCCGATCGGCGCCGAGGCCGGCCTGGCCGTCCCGCGCCCCGACGGCGGCGTGGAGTTGTACGTCGCCTCCACCGACCCGCACGCCGACCGGGACATCGCCGCCGCCTGCTTCGGCCTCGAAACCGACCGGGTCAAGGTCGTCGTCACCGGCGTGCCCGGCGCGATGGGCGACCGCGAGGACTCCGGCATCCAGCTCCCGCTGGGCCTGCTGGCGCTGCGCACCGGCTGCCCGGTGAAGTTCGTGGCCACCCGGGAGGAGTCCTTCCTCGGCCACGCCCACCGCCACCCCACCCTGCTGCGCTACCGTCACCACGCCGACGCCGAGGGCCGTCTGGTCAAGGTCGAGGCACAGGTCCTGCTCGACGCGGGCGCCTACGCCGACGCGTCCTCCGACGCGCTCGCCGCCGCGGTCGCCTTCGCCGCCGGCCCCTACGTGGTGCCGCACGTCTTCGTCGAGGGCTGGGTGGTGCGCACCAACAACCCGCCGTCCGGGCACGTACGCGGCGAGGGCGCGCTCCAGGTCTGCGCGGCCTACGAGGGCCAGATGGACAAGCTCGCCACCAAACTCGGCCTGGACCCGGCCGAGATCCGGATGCGGAACATACTGGCCACCGGCGATCTGCTGCCCACCGGCCAGACCGTCACCTGCCCGGCGCCGGTCGGCGACCTCCTCAAGGCCGTGCGCGACGCCGACCTGCCGCCGCTGCCCGACGGCGACGACGAGTCCCAATGGCTGCTGCCCGGCGGCGTCTCCGGCGCCGGCGAGCCCGGGGCGGTGCGCCGCGGAGTCGGCTACGCGCTCGGCATGGTGCACCTGCTCGGCGCCGAGGGCGCCGACGAGGTGTCCACCGCGACCGTACGCATCCACGACGGCCGGGCCACCGTCATCTGCGCGGCCGTCGAGACCGGGCAGGGCTTCACCACGCTGGCCCGGCAGATCGTGCAGGAGGTGCTGGGCGTCGACGATGTGCGGGTGCTGCCGTCCGACACCGATCAGCCGCCGGCCGGGCCCGCCGCCCGCGGGCGGCACACCTGGGTGTCGGGCGGGGCGGTGGAGCGCGCCGCGAAGATGGTCCGCACCCAGCTGCTCCAGCCGCTCGCCGCGAAGTTCGGCATGTCCGTGGAGTTGCTGTCCATCGCCGACGGCAAGATCACGTCCTACGACGGGGTGCTGTCCACGACGGTCGCCGAGATCCTCGACGGCAAGGAGTTGTGGGCCACCGCGCAGTGCCGCCCGCACCCCACCGACCGGCTCGACGACACCGGCCAGGGCGACGCCTTCGTCGGGCTCACCTTCTGCGCGATCCGCGCCGTGGTCGACGTCGACATCGAGTTGGGCGCGGTGCGGGTGGTCGAGCTCGCCGTCGCCCAGGATGTCGGGCGCGTACTCAACCCACGCCAGCTCGCCGCCCGTATCGAGGCCGGCGTCACCCAAGGGCTCGGGCTCGCCCTCATGGAGGACCTGCGGGCGCCGCGCGGCATCATCAAGCGGCCCAACCTCACGGGTTACCCGCTTCCGACCGCCCTCGACGCGCCCGACGTCCGCATCGTCAAGCTCGTCGAGGAGCGCGACGTCGTCGCCCCCTTCGGGGCCAAGGCCGTCTCCGCGGTGCCCGTCGTCACCTCGCCGGCCGCCATCGCCGCGGCCGTCCGCGCCGCCACCGGCCGCCCCGTCAACCGCCTCCCCATCCGCCCCCAGGCCGCGGTGGTCAAGCCTCCGGCGTAGGGGGCTCGCCGTGTGGCGCGTTGTCTGCCCCGCGGGGCTCCGCCGCCCTCAATCGCCGGGCGGCGCCGACCGCCGCTTCCCCGGCGGCGAACCGGCCGGGGAATCGGCCGGGGAATCGTGAGCGGCGGCGGACACCGGCGGCGGGCAGCGGCAGGATGCGGGACGGGGCCGCCGCACAGGGGCCCGAAGTAACCTGGCCACCGCACCCGGCCGACCACGCGGACAGGACCATGGGAACGCTGTGACCGGGGTGTGACCGCGGTCCGGGCAGGCTGACCGGCATGAACGGCCTGTGCTTCCCGGACCCTCGACCAACAAGCGCCGCGCCGGGGGTGAAGAGTTGAGGGTCCTCGTCGTCGAAGACCACGCCGAACTCGCCGACTCGGTGGCGCGCGTGCTGCGCCGCGAGGGAATGGCGGTCGACGTCTCCTACGACGGAGCCGCCGCGCTCGAACGCGCGACCGTCATCGCCTACGACGTCGTGGTGCTCGACCGGGACCTCCCGAAGGTGCACGGCGACGCGGTGTGCGGCGTGCTGGTGGAACAGGAGCACCGGCCCCGCGTCCTGATGCTCACGGCATCCGGCACGATCGCCGACCGGGTCGAGGGCCTCACCCGCGGTGCGGACGACTACCTGCCCAAGCCCTTCGCCTACGCCGAACTGGTCGCGCGCATCCGCGCCGTCGCCCGTCGCCCCCAGCAGGCGCTGCCGCCCGTCCTGGTCCACGGCGACCTGCGGCTGGACCCGGCCCGCCGCGTCGTCACCCGCGCGGGCGACCGACTGCGGCTCACACCCAAGGAGTTCGCGGTACTCGAATGCCTGCTGGCAGCCCAGGGCCGACCGGTGTCCGCCGAGGAACTCCTCGAACGCGTCTGGGACGAAGCGGCCGACCCTTTCACCAACACCGTCAAGACGACGGTCAACCGCCTGCGGCCGAAGCTCGGGTCGCCGCCCCTGATCGAGACCGTCCCGCGTGGCGGCTACCGGATCTGAGATGCCGATGCGCCTGCCCCGCCTGCCTCGCCCGATGTGCCTGATCCCCGCCGGCGTCCCGGCCCGCTTCCTGCCGCGGCGCGTCCGGATGCGCCTGACCGTGCTGTTCGGCCTGCTCTTCGTCGCCTCCGGCGCCATCCTGCTCGCCATCACCTACTTCCTCGTCTCCGACCGCAAGGGCAGCATCGTCATCTTCAACCAGAGAGCCGACGGGCTGCCGGTGCCGGACGGCCACGGCGGTGCCGCCGCCCAGCCGGGCCAGGCCCCTCCCTGGGCCGACGGAGGCGCCCGTGAACTGCGTGAACAGGCCGTCCATCAGCACGCCCTGGAGATGCACCACCTCCTGGCACAGTCCGGCGTCGCACTGGCGATCATGACCGGCATCTCCATCGTGCTCAGCTGGCTGGTCGCCGGCCGCGTCGTGCGTCCCCTGCGCATCATGACCCTTACCATCCGGCGGATCTCGGCGCGCAACGTCCACGAGCGGCTCGACACCAAGGGCCCCTCCGACGAACTCAAGGACCTGGCCGACACCGTCGACGGACTCCTCGGCCGGCTGCAGACCGCGCTCGATTCGCACAAACGGTTCGTCGCCAACGCCGCCCACGAGTTGCGCACCCCGCTGACCTTGGAGCACGCGCTGCTCCAGGAGACCCTCATGGACGACGACGCCACGGCCGAGACCTTCCGGGTCACCTTCGACCGCCTGCTCGTCATCAGCGGGCAGCAGGCGCGCCTGCTGGAGTCACTCCTCACCCTCGCCGGCAGTGAACGGGGCGTCGAGCACCCGGAACCGCTGGACCTGGCCGCGCTCGCCGAGGACGTACTGCTCTCCTTCGAAGCGCAGATCGAGGAACGCGGACTGCGTCTGGCGGCCGATATCCGGCCGACGACCGCCTTCGGCGACCCCGCCCTCGTCCGGCGCCTGGTCGCCAACCTCCTCGACAACGCCGTCGACTACAACGTGCCCGATGGCCGCGTGGAGATCGCTACCGGCGCCACCGCCTCCGGCCGCCCGTTCGTCTCCGTCTCCAACTCCGGGGACGAGATCCCGCCCGAGCAGGTGGACCGGCTGTTCGAACCTTTCCAGCGGCTCGTCCGCACCCCGGGCGACGGCCACCACGGCCTCGGCCTGTCCATCGTGCGGGCCATCGTCACCGCGCACGGAGCCGAACTCGTCGCCCACGCGCGCCCCGGGGGTGGCCTGGTCATGGAAGCCGTTTTCCCCGGACGTGTGGATGAGCCGGACGCCGGAGCCGCCACCGGGCACCACACGGCCCGTAGGGCGGTCGTGCGCCTGTAGCGGGTGAATCCCGGCGACCGGCGCCAAGCGGCTGCCGCTCCGTGTCCCCGTGACCGTCGGCACCGTGTGCGGTCGGGGCCGGGGCCGGGGCCGGTGGCGGTGGTCCGGTGAGCGGCCGGTCGGACGACGAGGGACCGCGTGCGTCACCTTCAAGCCCACCTCGGCGTACGACCTCGACGCGGCCGCGACGCCGCCTCGGCCCTACGACCGGCATCGGCATCGGCTTCCCCGGCGCCCGCGGGCCCCACGCTCCTGGAGCGGGCCGCCCCTGATCCGTCGTCGCCGACGGGCTTCTGTGTCCGCCGTGTGACCGCCCGCTGCGTAGAACTGGGCCCATGTTCACTCCGAAGAAGCGAACTTTCTCGCACACCGTGCTGGCCGCGTCGGCGCTGGCCGTTGTCGTTTTCGTGACCGGCTGCTCCGACGACCCCGCGCACCACTCCCCGACCGGCGGCGAGGCCGGCTCCGGCACCTCGGCCTCCCCGACCAGCCCCTTCGACAAGGCCCTGGACTACGCCGCGTGCATGCGGTCCAACGGCGTCCCTGACTTCCCCGACCCGCAGCAGGACAGCGGTGGCATCCAGATCAGCCCCGGTGACGTCGACCCGAACTCCAGCGGGTTCCAGAAGGCGGAGAAAGCCTGCCACGACAAGATGCCACAGGGCCAGGGCGGCGCCGACGGTGGACAACTCGACTCCGCCAAGGTCGCGGAGTGGGCCAAGTGCATGCGGGAGAACGGGCTTACCAAGCTGCCCGACCCGGAGATCAACGGCAGCAACATGAGCATCGACCCGAAGGCCGCCGGGATCACGCCCGAGGAGTTCCAGAAGGCGCAGCAGGCGTGCCAGGACAAGTACCCGGGCGGCGGCCTGATGCTGGGACCGGGGCCGGGCCTGTGACGACCTCCGACGAGACCGAGCACGTCGCACGCGGCGAGGATTTCGCGGCTCCGGAGCGCGGGACACCGGACGCCGCGGCGGGCGCCGAGCCCAAGCAGAGCAGCGAGCCCAAGGAGAGCGCCGAGGCTCCCGCCAACGGGAGCGACGACTGCGGTTGCGACCCCCGTGACCCGGCAGCGGCCCGTGGCGGCCGCACGCGCCACCCGGCGCGTACCGTGCTGTTCCTCGCGGTCGCGGTCGCCGTGGTCGCGGCCGCCGTCACGACCGCCTCCGGGACCTTCGGCAACGACGGTGGGGGCTCCACCGGCACGGCCGCCTCCGGGCCGCCCGCTACGACCAAGGTGCGGCGGACCACACTGACCGACACCGAGACGGTGAACGGCGACCTCGGCTACGGCGACGCGACCGATGTCCAGGCTCCGGCCTCCCCGGCC
>NZ_JACEGK010000505.1:0-5927 GCF_056859195.1 Streptomyces sp. NH27 | reverse complement strand
CCGTGCATGCGCCCGACCTCGCGGCCGGCCGGCTGCACGTGACCCGCGTCCTGCTGACATCGCCCCGGGCATCCGATGCGCACTGACGTCCGCCCGTCGCCCGTGCCCGCGCCACCGTCGGCCGAGGGGCCCGCCGACGCGTCCACCGGCGCGTCCACCGGGCCGCCGTCCGTCGTCGGCGGCCTGGCCGCCGTTCTCGCCACCAGTGCGGCCGCGCACGGTCTGCCCGCTCCCGCCGTCCATCTCCTGGGCCGCCGCGACGAGTTGGCGGTGCCGGGTGGGGACGAACCGGATGCCGTCCACGTGTACGGGCACCACGCGTTGGTGGGGCCGTTCGCACCGGGCGGCGGCCCGGCGTGTGCCCGTTGTCTGGTGCGGCGATGGCAGGCGGTCCGGGGCCGGGGGCTGCGGGAGGCGCTGGAGTCGGGTACGGGCGCGGGCGCGGGTACCCGGGCGGCGGGCGCCTCGCCGTGGCAACTGCCGTTCGCCGCAGACGCGTTGGCCGCGGTGCTCGCGGCGCACACCGCGGCGGCGGCCGGCACCGCGGGGGAGCGGTTCCCGTACGCGTATCTGCTGGACCTGGAGACGTTGCAGGTGACACGGTTCCCGGTGGCTCCCGACGCGGAGTGCCCGGCGTGCGGGGACGCGCCACCGGACACCGCGCCCGCCGCCGCCGTTCCGCTGCCGGTGACACCCAAGCGGTCCGCGGTGGATTTCAGGGGCCGGCCGGCGGACGCGTACGACGTACCGCTGGAGGTCTTCGTCAACCCGGTGGCGGGCATGCTCGGCCCGTCCGTGGTGCCGGACCTGGTGTCGGCGTCGACGTCCTCCACCGTCGGCTCGTTCCTGCTGCGTTCGGGCGACTACCTGCGCGAGTGCTTCTGGGGCGGGCACACCCCCCGCTACCGCTCCAGCGTCCGCGTCGGCCTGCTCGAAGGGCTGGAGCGCTTCGCGGGGATGCGGCCGCGCGGCAAACGCACCCAGGTCGTCGCGGCGTACGACGAACTCGCCCGCACCGCACCGGTGCTCGACCCCCGTACGTGCGGCCTGTACGACGCCGACTTCCACCGCGCGGCGCCCGAGGTGCGCCCGTTCGATCCGGCGCGGCCGATCCCGTGGGTGTGGGGCTACTCGCTGCGCGACCA
This sequence comes from Streptomyces sp. NH27, assembly GCF_056859195.1. Classification (NCBI taxonomy): domain Bacteria; kingdom Bacillati; phylum Actinomycetota; class Actinomycetes; order Kitasatosporales; family Streptomycetaceae; genus Streptomyces; species Streptomyces sp. NH27. The sequence goes on along the minus strand of NZ_JACEGK010000505.1, from coordinate 4,782 downwards.
CCGTCCGCTGCTGGTCCCGGAGGTCGTGGCGTACTACCACGCGCCCGGCGGCCTCGCGAACCGCTTCGTGCAGGAGAGCTCCAACGGCTGTGCGTCCGGCGGCAGTTGGGCCGAGGCGGTGTACTTCGGGCTGATGGAGGTGATCGAACGCGACGCCTTCCTGCTCGCCTGGTACGGCCGGGCCCCGCTCACCGAGATCGACGGCTCGGCCAGTCGCCGGCCCGAAACCCGTTCGATGATCGACCGGTTGGCGATGTACGGCTACCGCGCCCGGTTCTTCGACACCCGGATCACCTTTCCGGTACCCGTGGTGACCGCCGTCGCCGAACGCGTCGACGGCGGAACCGGCCGGCTGTGCTTCGGCGCGGGCGCGAGCCTCGACCCGGAGGCGGCACTCGCCGCCGGACTGTGCGAGATCGCCACCGACGCGGTCAACCTGCGCACCAGGACCGTGCGCGACGCGCCCCGACTGCGGTCGATGGCCGCGGACTTCACGAAGGTGCGGGTGCTGCACGACCACCCGCTGATGTACGGACTGCCGGAGATGGCCCGGCACGCCGACTTCCTGCTGGGCACGGCGGGCCGGCCCGGCGACCGCCGGCCGCCCCGGATCACGCCGGCCGCGCTCGCCCGCGACACCGTCGCCCCGGGCGACGACCTGCGCGCCGACGTCGAGGCATGCGTCGCGCAGGTCGCCAGGGCCGGGTTCGACGTGATCGCCGTCGACCAGACCGGCCCCGAGCAGCGGGCGCTCGGCTTCCGCACCGCCGGCGTGATCGTGCCGGGGTTGCTCCCGATCGACTTCGGCTGGAGCCGCCAGCGTGCCCGCCACATGCCCCGGATGCGAAGCGCGCTGCGGGAAGCGGGCCTGCGCGAGCGGGACTTGGACATCGGAGACCTCAACCCGGCGCCGCATCCGTTCCCTTGACCAGGTGACATGGGCCGGACGGCACGGCGAAAAGACGGCAGCAGGGCAGGGCAGTAAGGCAATACGGCAGCACCCAGGCAGTATCCGCAAGGACCGAGAGGCCCGACGAGGAAAGGACCGCCCGTGGGATTCGCCCATGAGTACGCGACCGCGATCGTCCGGCGCGGCCGGTACCCGATGGAGCCGGCCGACTGGGTGCCCGACTGGGCGGACCGGCCGCGCAAGGGGAAGCACTTCCCCGGCGCCGAGACCTTCCCGCTGCCGCACGCCACCCCCGCGCCGCCGCCCGGCGCGACCGTCGAACGCGGCCTGTACGGGCCGCGCGGCAGCGGCGCGTTCACGCTGCCGCTGCTCGCCGGGATGCTGCAGGACTCCTACGGCCTGACCGGCCGCCGCCTCGCCGTCCAGGCCAACTCCGACCTGGGCACGCTGCCGATGTACGCGGAGGCGAACTGGTCGCGGGGCAGCGCGTCCGGCGGCGGCCTGTACCCGGTCGGCACCCACTGGGTCAGCGGACCCGGCGGCCCCCTCACCCCCGGCGTGCACTACTACGACACCCGGCACCACGCGCTGCGCCGGCTGCTCACCGGAGACGTGACACCGCAGGTGCGCGCGGCGGTCGGCGAACCGGCCCTCGGCCACGACCAGTTCCTCGTGCTCACCGTCCGCTTCTGGCAGAACGCCTTCAAGTACAACAGCTTCAGCTACCACGTCGTCACGATGGACACCGGTGCCCTGCTGGCCACTTGGCGGATCTGGGCCCGCGCCCACGGCCTGCACATCGGCCCCGCCTTCTGGTTCGACGAGCCCCGGCTCGGCGACCTGCTCGGCCTGACCGACGACGAGGAGGGCGTCTTCGCCGTGGTCCCCTTGTCCTGGCAGCACTCCACCGCGCGCGAGGCGCAACAGGCGTTTGCGGATACCGGTGTTGCTGCCGCGGCGGTCGACGGCGCGGTAGCCGATGTGGGTTCCGATGCGGCATTCGTTGCGGGTTCCGGCGCGGGATCTGTGCGGGTGGGCCATACCGACCAGGAGCGTTCGGGGTTCACCACGACGTTCGAGACGGTGCGGCGGATGCACGCGGCGACGGTTGACGGTGCGACACGGCGGCCCGCGGCCGACGCGCTCGCGGCGGCGCCGGCGCGGCCGGTCGAGGCGGGCGGCGAGCGGGTCGCGCTGCCCGCGCGGGAGCCGCTGGAGCGCGGGGTGCGGCAGGCGCTGCGGGCCAGGCGCAGCAGCTTCGGCAGGTTCCAGGCGGCGCGTCCGCTGGCGGCCCGGGAACTGGCGACGGTGCTCGCCGCCGCGGACGCCGGCGGCACGCTGGACAGCGACGTGGAGCCCGCGGGCGCCGAACCGCTCACCCGGCAATATGTCTTCGTGAACCACGTGGCGGGCGTGCCGCAGGGCGTGTACACACACGACAGGGCCGACGGTTCCCTGCGGCTGCTGCGGGCCGGCGGGCCGGGGGAGTTCCTCCAGCGCAACTACTTCCTGGCGAACTACAACCTGGAGCAGGCCGCGGCCGTGATCGTGCCGGCCGCGCGTACCCACGCCGTGCTGGACGCCGTCGGAGACCGCGGCTACCGCCTGGTGAACGCGGTGGTCGGCGGCATCTCCCAAGCCGTGTACACCGCGTCGAGCGCCGCCGGCCTCGCCTGCGGAGTGGCGCTCGGGTTCGACGCGATCTCCTTCACCGAGGAGTTGGGGCTCGACGCGACCGGCGAGATCCCCCTGCTGATCATGATGATCGGCCATGAACGGCCCCGGCCGGCCGACTTCCGCTACGAGATCGCCTGAGCGCCCGTGATGAGAGATGTGGACGACGTGAGCGAGGCGAGCGCCACGAGCGCCACCGGCACAGGCATCGGCACCGGCACCGGCACCGCTACAGGAACAGGAACAGGAACAGGCAGCGCGGCCGGCATCGGCGACGATGCGGCGCGGAACTGGCTGCTGCACCGCCGCTTCGTGCTGCGCGTGGCCGGCCTGCCGGTGGAGGTCGTGGAGCGGCTGCGCGACCCGCGGGCACGGGCCTGGGCCGAGCAGGTCCTCGACGCGCAGGACCGGATCGACGCGCTCGCGGACGAGTTGGCGGATCCGCTGACCGCGCTGGTCGGGGCGACCGAGGACGAACGGCAGCGGCGCCGGGTACTGGGCCTGCGCCGCGAGGTGTTCAACGGCCGGGTGCCGCGCGATCCCGATGCCGTACGGGAGTTGGTGCGCGGCGCGGGCGGCGGGACCGGCGCACTGCTGGAGCGCTGGCTTGCCGCGGGGCGGGAACTCGCCGAGGCGCTCGCCACCGGTGGCGCCTTGGTGGAGGACGGACTTGCCGCGGCCCGCGCCGAACTGCGGCGGCTCGCGGCCGAGGAACGGCTCCGGCTCGGCCTGGTCCTGGCCTCGCCGACCCTCGACGGGCAGTTGGACGCGTTCATCGCGGAAAGCGCCGCAGGGCCCGTTCCCGCGCCGGACAAGCGGGCCCGGAAGAAGGAGCGTTCGCTGCTCTCCTACCTGTACCGCACGGCGTGCAAGACCAGCCCGTTCAGCACGTTCACGGCGGTGGCGGCGGGAGAGTTCGAGCAGGCGTCCGGTCAAGGCACCCAAAGAGCACCGGTGTTGCGGGGCGTACTGGGCGACGGCTGGAGCAGCCATCCCCGGTTGAACGTGGTGGTGCTGGCCCGGCTGGCGGAACTGGTCGCCGCCGACCCGGGCCGCCGCGCCGACCTGCCGGTCGCGGTGTCGGCCGGCTGGGACCTGGACGACGACCGGCTGCGCTACGTGCGCCGCTCGGTGACGACGGGCGACGACACCGCGGCGGTCAGCTTCGACGCCGCCCACGACCGGCTGTTCTTCCTGCGCCGCAGCGGCACCCTGGAGCGGATGCTCGGCCTCTTCGCGGACGGCGCGACACCCCGGTACGGCGACCTCGCCGACTGGCTCGCCGCCGAGACCGGGGCCGCGCCCGAAGAGGCCGCCCGCTACCCCGCGACCCTCCTCGACCTCGGCATCCTCCAGATGACCGGCCTGGACACCGACGTGCACACGCCCGACCCGCTGCACTCCTTCCGGGCCGCGCTGCGAGCCCTGGGCCGCCCCTGGGCCGACCGCATCGCCGGCCGTCTCGCGGGCGCCGCCTCCTGTGTCGAGGGCTACGCCGCTGCCGACCTCGCCGGACGGCGCGCCCTGCTTCGTACCCTGCGGATTGAACTGGTAGCCGTCCAGACCGAGTTGGGTGCCGAGTCGCCGACGCTCCCGCAGACGCTGCTCTACGAGGACGTACGCGCCGAGCCCGTGGGCGCCGACCTGGAGCGCTGGACCGAGCTGGCCGCGGCACCGCTGCACGCCCTGGCCCGGGTGCTGCCCGCCTTCGACGTGGCACTGCCGCAGCGGCTGGTACTGAAGGGCTTCTTCCTGGCCCGGTACGGCCGCGGTGGGCGCTGTGACGACGTGCTGCGGCTGGTGCACGACTTCCACGAGGACGTCTTCACCCAGTACCTTCAGTTCACGGCCACCAAGTCGCCCTGGGCGCCGGACGGTTCGGCCGCGCCGGAGGAGAACTGGCTGGGCCTGCCGGAGGTCACCGCGCTGGACCGGGCCCGGGCGGAGTTCACCCGGCGGATGCGCGCGGCATGGCGCGACCACCCGCACGGCGCCGAGGAGTTGCGGCTCGACGAAGCCGCCGTGGACGCGGTCGCCACCGAACTCGCGCCGCTGAACGGCGGGTTCGCCCCGCAGAGCCACTTCGTGCAGCTCGCCGAGCGCGACGGCGACCCGCTGGTGGTCCTCAACAACTCCTACGGCGGCCTGTGCTTCCCCTTCACCCGCTTCACCCACTGCTTCGACGGCCCGGAGGGCAT
>NZ_JACEGK010000504.1:0-5934 GCF_056859195.1 Streptomyces sp. NH27 | reverse complement strand
CTACGTACCTGCGCGGCCGTGGGCTGCTTGCCCTCCTTGTCCACCACCGCCCACTCCAGCACGGAGTCGGCGGCGAGCAGGGTGCCCTTGCGGCCCAGCGAGGTGTCCTTGACCAGGTAGGTGCGCGAGCCCAGGTAGGACAGGTCGCCCGCGTCGAAGACCCACTCGGAGCGCTGCCCGTACCGGGTGTCGTCACGGCGGATGCCGACGCCGTGCCGGCCGGTCGCGTCCGTCGCACCCGGGTCGGCGACGACCCCGGGGATGTCGGCCGCCGCCTTGTAGAGCGCGGCAGCGGTCCGCGGCGGCATCACGCTCTCCTCGATGAGCCCGCCGATCGTTTCGAACACCGCCTGGTCCTGCTCCTGCCCTGCCTTCCCGGGCGTGTTGGCGTACAGGTACGCCAACAGGGCTTTCGGGTCGGTGGGCAGCGAGGCGAGCCAGCGATACGTCGCGCGGGAGAAGCCGGGCGGCGTGCCGTCGGTGTCGCCGAGCTGCGCGTTGATCGGAAGGGTCTCGCCCTCCTCGCGGACCAGGCCCAGCCGCTTGACCGGTCCCTGCGCCTGCGAGGACCAGGTCTCCCTGGTGTGCAGCGTGCCGGGCACGGCCTTGCCGCTCGTCTCGTCCGCGCCCTCGGCCATGCTCTTGACGTACACGAACTGGCTGTCCAGGACCGGGGTCGCGTCGCCGGCGAGGGCGACATCGGAGATCCGGTCGAGCAGGGCGGTGGCCTGCCGGGCGGCGGGTGCCTCGGCCCGCGGGGCGACGGCGGCTCCGTGGCCGCCGCCGCGCGTCACCAGGCCGGCGGTCAGCGCGCCGGCCAGGGCGAGGGCGGTCAGCGGGACCAGCACGGCCGGGCGCGGCCGGCGCGAGCGGCGCGGGGTCGGCGCGGCCGGCGGGGCGGCCGTGGTCGTGGTCGTGGCGGCGCTGTCGAGGTCGATCTGCTGCATCAGGAGTTCCTTGTGGTGCAGGTGGCGCTCGCGCGGGAGGTCCCAGGGAGCCGGCGACGGCAGCAGCCGCGCCAACTCGGTGACGTCAGGCCGACCGTCGCCGGGACGCTCGGTCCCCTGGCGGCCAGTTCCGGGACGCTCGGTTCCGGGGCGGGACGGGGTGTCACTCATCGGGTCTCCTCCCGTACGGGCAGGGCCGCGAACACGGCCTTGCCTGTTTCCTCTCCGCGGCCACGGAAGGGTTCCGGCCGCGCCGACTCCTCCTCGCTCAGCCGGCTCAGCCGGGCCCGGGCGCGCGACAGCCGCGACCGCACGGTGCCGATCTTGATGCCCAGCGCCTCCGCGGCCTGGCCGTAGTCCAGGCCCTCCCACACGCACAGCACCAGCACCTCGCGCTCGTGCCTGCGCAGCCTGCCGAGCGCGGTGTGCACCGCGGCGAGCCGGCGGGTGTCGTCGAGGCGGCCCACGGTCTCCGGTGCGAAGTCGGCGACCACCTGCGGTTCCGACTGCCGGGCCAGGAAGGCCAGTCGGCGCCCGCGGCCGCGGTTGGCGTTGTGCGCCTTGTGCGTCGCGATGCCCAGCAGCCACGGCCGCAGTGACCGGCCGTCCGGCTCCACCCGCTCCCGGGCCCGCCATGCGGCCAGGAACGTCTCCGACATGACCTCCTCAGCCGTCGCCCAGTCGCCGGTCAGCCGCAGCGCGTGGTTGTAGACCGTCCGTGCGTACCGCTCGTACAACTCGGCGAACGCGTCGCGCTCCCCCGCCCGCACCCGGCGGCGCAGGCCGTCCTCATCTCCGGTGTCCCTCACACCCGTTACCTCTCCGCGGGCCGAAAGGGGTTGCCGTGACCTGCGCCACGCTGCCACCGTCACCGCCGGTCGAGGGCGCCGCCGACGAAGTCCCGCGCGACGGACGCGGGATGGGCGCGGAACGGGCGCGGGATGGGGCGGCGTGCGGGACCCACCGAGCACGCTGCCGCCCCCAAGTATGGGGCGGAGGCCCCCGGCGCCCTCATCACCCACTGCCGGCCGCCCGGCCCGCATGCGTGTCAGATCGGCAGGTCCCACCCGGGGCCGTCCTCAGTGCCGAGCCACACCCGCTGGCCGGCGGCCGAGACCGTGATTCCGAACTTCTCCTGGTGAGGTTCGTCGGCGGACTGCCAGCGCTGCACGGCCCGTTCGACCCGGTCCCACAAAGGAACGGGACCGCGCTGGACGACGGTCCACCCGCCACGGGAATCGGCGGCCGTCCGGGCTTGCGAACCGGTGGACACGTCCCAGAGGATCTGCTCCGCCCCCGCCCCCATGCGTTCGGCCGAGGGCGCCGCGAGCTGCGCGACCCAACCGCCGGTCCAGTCGTCCAGCTTCGCGGGGTCGATCCGGCTCGGACGCTCCTCCCCGGGCAGCAGGGACAGCGTCGGACGGGGTGGGCGGTCGTGCGGCCGGGCGATCATGAAGCTGGTGCAGCCGGGAAGGAACCGGCCCGTGGCCTCCCCGGGGCCGGTCACGTCCAGCAGCGCAAGGGCGTTGGCGTAGCTCCACCCGGACAGCGTGACCAGGATCTTTCCGCCTGGCCGCACCTGGTGCAGCCACGGCAGCGGGATGTACCGGACCGAACACGTGGCGATCAGCCGGTCGTAGCGGCCCCCGTCCGGGTCACCGCGCAGGCCGTCACCGATGATCAGCCGGGGCGCGTATCCGGCCGCATCGAGCGCCGCCGCGGCAGCACCACCCACCACCGGGTCGTACTCGATGCTGGTCAGGTGGGCGTCCTTGAGACGGTGCGCACCGATCGCGGTCGAGTACCCCGTGCCGGTGCCGACCTCCAACACGCGGTGACCGGTCTCGGCACCGAGCTGCTGCCACATGCGCAGCACCAACGACGGCAGGGTGGACGACGACGGGGAGCCGGTCACGGCCCCCTCGGTCACGTCGTCGGGCCTGATCCGGCCGTCCAGTTGGGTGATCAGCGTTTCGTCGGAGTAGACCCCCTCCAGCCATCCGGGCGCACGCTCCCGGACCGGCCGGAAGCTGGTCGGAACGCTGCCCGCCACCGGCCTGAAGTACGACCCCGTGAACAGCTCGCGGGGAACCGACTCGACGGCGCCGCGCCACTCGGGCTCCGTCAGGATGCCCTCCTCGGCGAGTCCGCCCGTCAGGGCTTCGCGGAGCTGAGCCGATGTGCTCACGTGTCGGGGACTTTCTCCAACTGGTCGGCAAGAGCGTGGGCGATTGCCGCGGTGGTCCCGGACCGTGGTGGTGGCCGTGTACGGCCCCATTCGTTGCGTGCCCCACGGTGCTGGCGTCTGTGTCATCGGTGCTGTACCTCCGCTTCCCGATGGTGTCGAAAGTCCAACACCTCTGGTATAGCGTTTGCGTTCCAGGGCGACAATTGGGCAGTTGAGCGCGTGGGCGATTTTCGTGAGGTTGGGCGGGGTGGCGTTGCGCCAGCCGGATTCGATTTCGCTCATCAACTGCTCGGAGATCCCGACCTCGGCGGCCAGTTCCCGTTTCGTCAACCCGGCCCTTTCCCGCGCCCAGGTGACCGCTTCGGGTTCCTGGTTCAGCCAGGACGGACGCCAGCGGACTCTTCGGTTGTCGCTGAGCCCCATCCCCGCGTTCGTGCTGTTGGCGCCGCTCACGGCTGGAGACCTTCCGATGAACCGCACCCGGTGTGCTCGTCCAGCAATGTGCGGAGGAACGTCAGGGATTCCGTCGGGGTGAGGGCGGTGTCGCGAAGCATGTCGTAGGCCAGGCGCAGCGGTTCGACGTCTTCGGGTTCTTCGATCAGGTGGCCGCTCAAACTGCTCGGCGTGTAAGCGACGGAGCGACCGTCGAGAAAGTAGATCAGCTCCACGGAACCACGGATCTGGAGCGGCCCGGTCCCGAACGGCACCACATGCACCAATACATCGGGCCGTTGGGCGACTTCGATCAGGTGTTCCAGTTGCCCGGTCCACGTCTGCGCGTCCCCCGCCTTGCGCCGCAATACCCCCTCGTCGAGCAACACCCGGTAATGCACCGGGTCGGGGCCGGCCAGCCGCTCCTGCCGAGCCAGCCGCGCCGCGACCTGCGCGTCCAACTGCCCCGCGCTCAGCCGCCCGGTACGCAGCTGCTCCCGCGCGTACTCCCGGGTCTGGAGCAACTCCGGTACGGCGCTGACCGTGTACTCCTGGATGCTGACGGCTTCCGCCTCCAGCGGCGCCAGCCCCAGGAACGGCCGGTCCTTCGTCTCCCGCTTCGCCAGGTGCCACAGCTTCACCAGCAGCATCCCGGTCCCGTACACCCGGTCCAGCGCGCCGGCCGCCTCCACGGTCCCCAGCCGCTCGCCCTTCTCCAGCCGGTGCAGGTACGACTGCTCGTACATACAGAGTTCCCCGAGTTGGACCAGCGTCATGCCCGACTGCTGCCGCCGATACGCCAGTTCGCTCGCATACAACTCCCGCGCGGACAACCACTCCCAGTCGACGACCTCCTTTCCCTTCCCGCCTTCGCTGCTGTCGCCGGTCATACGGATCCCCTTTCCACGATGTGTCGTTCGTCACAGCGGTGGTGCTATGCGGCCGGAATTACGCGTAGTTTTGCGTAGCGGGCCGCCAAGTCCCCTTGTCCGGAATCGAACCGGAGTCGTCGGATCGCCCGCACGATGAACGGAAGTGGTGCGGCGCCCCGGGCTCTTCCTGACTGAGCTACAAGGGGGCAACTCCTAACTGGGGCGCGCTTCTTCGTCCTTCCGGCACCGTTCGCAGGCGCACGGCGGCAAGGCGGAACTCCCGTACGCCGGCACGCTTTTCGGAGCAACGTTGTAGCGCTTCCGTACGGTCATGCGTTTCCCGGACTTCGCATCGATCCGATACACAGCAAGCGTCATACCCATGGCTCGCTCCTCTCCGTAGCAACGCCACTACCGAATAGGCTCATCGTGACCTAGAGTCGGAGGCCCTTCAAATAAACGGCAACGAAGGACGACCGGGGGTCGACATGGTCAACATCAAGGAACTGAAACCGGAAACCAGTCCGCGAGCCGCCTACGGCGCACGGGTGCGCAGGTGGCGAGAACGTCACGGGTGGAAACAGGAGGAGCTGGCCCTCCGCGCGGGATGTTCCAGCCAGCACATCTCGGCGCTGGAAACTGGTCGCAAGCCGCCAACTCTCGGCATGTCGCGGCGACTTGACGTCGCCCTCGGGACGGCCAACACCACAAACTCGTTCGAGCGCGAGTACATCGAACTGCGGCGCGGCTCGCTGCTGCAGGGCTTCCCGGAGTACGTCGAGTACGAGGCACGGGCCGTGGAGATCCGGCTGTTCGAGATCGGTGTCATCCCGGGCCTGCTGCAAACGCAGGAGTACGCGGAGGCGTTGGCGGACGGTGATGTGCAGCGCGGCACCATTACGGCCGAGCAGGCCGCCGAGCGAGTCGCCGTCCTCATGGACCGGCAGGCCGCACTGGTGAGGATCCGTCCGCCCATGGTGCTCGTCGTGATGGACGAGAGCTGCCTCCTTCAGGCTGTCGGCGGCGCCAAGGTCATGGCGGCCCAGCTCCAACGGCTGGTCGAGATGGCTGCCCTGCCCAACTGGATCATCCAGGTGGCGCCCTTCAACATGGGCGCACGTCGCGCGTTCCTCCTGCCGGTCAATCTGCTCACGCTCGCCGACCGGTCCGTTACCTTGTACGCCGAGTCACAGGCGCAGGGACACTTTGACCGCGAAGTCACTTCCGTGCTGCCCCTGTTGGGGGCCTACCATCAGCTACAGGCCGAAGCGCCGTCGCAAGCGGCATCCGTGGCCATGATCAACCAGCTACGAAAGGGCACGTCGTGACGACCGAATCCCCCCGTTGGTTCAAGTCCTCGTACAGCGGCAACGGCGGCAACTGCGTCGAGATCGCCGCCAACCTCGCCGCCTCACGCGGCATCGTCCCCGTCCGCGACTCCAAAGACCCGAACGGCCCGGCGCTGAACTTCCCGGCCGCGTCGTTCACTTCATTC
>NZ_JACEGK010000503.1:0-5970 GCF_056859195.1 Streptomyces sp. NH27 | reverse complement strand
GGGGCGGTGTCGGGGTGCGGCGGGGCGTGGTCCCGGGTGCCCTGCTCGCTGGCGGCGCCGCTCTCCCTCGCCCGCGGCCGGGCCGCCCGGCGGAGCGGGCCGACGAGGTGGGCCGACGAGGTGGGGCGCTGTGGCGTGGGCCGTCGGTCGTCGGTTGTAGGCCGTCGGTCGGCGGGCCCTGGTCCGGCGGCGGTCAGGCGGGCCCGTTATCAGGTCTTGACTGACCGGATGCCTTCCCGAGGCTCTCGGAACCGGAAGGGCGGCGTTACGGTGTGCCCCTCGCGTCCCGATCTGGGGGAAACATGCGCATCCGCACCACCTTCCGCACCACCGGTATCAGCGCTGCCGTGGCGGTGATCGCCGTCGGCGCACTGCTCACGGGGTGCTCGTCGAGTGGTAGCGGGGGGAGTGCGGCAACTACCTCGCAACAGCCGGTCGCGGTCGGGCTGACGTCGGCGGAACAGGTGGCGTCGACACTGGAGCAGAGGGTGTCCACCATGACGACGACGGTCGTGTACACGGCGGCGACCGACCCGGACCACCTGCTCGGCAAGGCACATAACTACCTGTCCAAGGTGGCGTTCTCCGACTCCCGAGTGCAGCCCGCCGACGTCGAGGGCACCAAGTCCGACGCGATCGTGCGCGGCGGCAGCGTCGAGACGTTCGCGACCTCCGCACAGGCACACACCCGCGCCAAGTCGATCGAGACCGGCGCCCAGGGTTCCGCGAGTGCGGGCGAGTACCACTACTTCGTCGGCAACTCGCTGATCCGTGTCTCCCAAGCGCTCACCTCCTCCCAGGCGGAGGACTACGCACTGGCGACGCAGAGCCTCAACTGACAGTGATGATGTTCCGCGATGATGTTCCGCGCAGGCAGGGCACCCGGCGGGGGCACGGCGCCGGGTGCTCCTTGTCGCCGGACGCCCTGACGGGTCGGCGCCGCTCGTCCGCCCGGCCGCCATGTCCAGCATGATCCTGCGGCCCGTTCCGTAGTACGCGCAGACCGTATGCGCCTGCGCCTGCTCGGCGTCCACCCGTGGACCGGGCGCGGGCGCGAGTGCGGACACGAGGCTCCCAACTCGGTTACGGCTGACCGTCGCACCGTACGAAGGACCCGTTGCGCCGTGGCCGTGCCCGCGATGTGCGGCTGTACGGGCGGCCTTACGGGCGGCCTTACGGGCGGTCTTACGCGCGGCGGGGCGGGCGGTTTGCGTGGGCCGGGCTCTTGACACGCTCGCGACGGCACGCGCATGGTTTCCACCATCCGATAGGAACCTACCGACTGGTGGAATCCGTGTCGTCAACTCGCTGGACCGTCCGCGCCGCCGTCCCGTACGCGGCGGGGGCACTGTGAGCGCCGAGCGGGCGGGCGCGCTCGCCGCTCGACTGCGCGCCGCCGTCGGCGCCGCGAAGGTGCTGACCGACCCCGCCCAACTGCGCACCTATGAATGCGACGGGCTGGCCACCGTACGGGTCCGCCCCTCGGTCGTGGTGCTGGCCGAGCGGCGGGAGGACGTCGTCGCGGCGGTACGGCTGTGCGCGGAGGCGGGCGTGCCGTTCGTCGCGCGCGGCTCGGGCACCGGGCTGTCCGGCGGCGCGGTGCCGGTGGCCGACGGCGTCCTCATCGTGCTCTCCCGGCTGCGGGCCGTGCGCTCCGTCGACCCCGACAACGCCCGGGTGGTGGTCGAACCCGGCGTGATCAACCTGTGGGTGACCCGCGAGGCCGCGCCCTACGGCCAGGCGTACGCGCCCGACCCGTCCTCCCAGCAGGTCTGCTCGATCGGCGGCAACGTCGCCGAGAACGCGGGCGGCGCGCACTGCCTGAAGTACGGCTTCACCGTCAACCACGTGATGGGCGCCGAAGTGGTGCTGTCCGACGGGGAGGTGGTGCACCTCGGCGGAACCGCCCCCGAACACCCGGGTTTCGACCTGCTGGGCGCCTTCGTCGGCAGCGAGGGCACCCTCGGCATCGCGACCGAGGTCACCGTCCGCACCGTCCAGGCACCGGAGTCGGTACAGACCATGCTGGTCGGCTTCCACAGCGTCGCGGACGCGGCAGGCACGGTCAGCGACATCATCGCCGGGGGCATCCTGCCGGCGGCCGTCGAGATGATGGACGCGCTGGCGATCGAGGCCGCCGAGGCGGCGGTGCGCTGCGGTTACCCGCGCGGCGCGGTCGCCGTCCTCGTGATCGAACTCGACGGCCCCCGGGTGGAGGTGGACGAGCAGTTCCGCCAGGTCGAGCGGATCGCCGCCGCCCGGCACGCCTTCGAGACCCGCATCGCCCGGGACGCGGAGGAACGCGCGCTGATGTGGAAGGGCCGCAAGTCCGCGTTCGCCGCGGTCGGCCGGATCAGCCCCGCGTACTACGTCCAGGACGGCGTGATCCCGCGCACCAAGCTTCCCGAAGTCCTCGACGAGGTAGGGCGGTTGGCGGACGCGGCGGGCATCCGCGTGGCGAACGTCTTCCACGCCGGCGACGGGAACCTGCACCCGCTGATCCTCTTCGACGACAAGGTCGAGGGCGCCGAACACGCCGCCGAGCAGCTCGGGTTCGCCATCCTCGACCTGTGCGTGGCCTCCGGCGGGTCGATCACCGGCGAGCACGGCGTCGGGGTGGAGAAGAAGTCCAAGATGACCGCGCAGTTCAGCGCGGACGACCTCGACACCATGCACCGGCTGCGCTGCGCCTTCGACCCGGCGGGGCTGGCCAACCCCGGCAAGCAGTTCCCCACCCCGCGGCTGTGCGGGGAGCGGCCGGGGGTGCGGACGGCGGCCGAGGACGAGGTCCGTGACGCGGCGCTGGGCGAGGTGTTCTGAGATGGGCGAGGCCAACTCCGTTGCGGGAGAACCGGGTTCCGCGGAGCCGGGTTCCGCGGAGCCGAGCGCCGGGGAGCCGGGCTACGCGGATTTGGGTGCCGCGGAGCCGGGTTCCGCGGATTTGGGTGTCGGGGCGCCGGCTTCCGTGGCGCCGGCCGGGGCCGAGCCGGGTGCTGCCGGGCCTGCTTCGGTCGCGCCCGGCTCGGTCGGCGAGCTGGCCGAGCTGCTGCGCTCCACGACCGGCACCGTCGTACCCGTCGGCGCCGGCACCAAGACCGGCTGGGCCGCGCCCGCCACCTCCTGCGACCTGCTGCTGCGCACCACCGCGCTGGACCGGATCACCGAGTACGCCCCCGGGGACCTGGTGGTCGTCGCCGACGCGGGCGTGCCACTGGCCGCCCTGCAACGCCAACTCGCCGAGCACGGACAGATGCTGGCCCTCGACCCGCCGGAGGAGGGCGCCACGCTCGGCGGTGTCGTGGCCGCCAACGCCTCCGGGCCGCGCCGGCTGCGCTACGGCACCGTGCGCGACCTGCTGATCGGCATCACCGTGGTGCTCGCCGACGGAACCGTCGCCCGTTCCGGCGGCAAAGTGGTGAAGAACGTCGCGGGTTACGACCTCGGCAAGATCCACACGGGCGCGCACGGCGGCCTCGGCGTCGTCGCCTCCACCACCTGGCGGCTGCACCCGCTGCCGCCGGCCGCCACGACCGTCACTGCCCGGGTGGACGGCAGCGCGCGGGCCGGCCGGCTCGCCGCCCGTATCGCCCGCTCCACGCTCACCCCGACCGCCCTCGAACTGCGCTGGCAGCGCGGCGAGTCGACCACCACCGGCGAACTCGTGGCCCTCTTCGAGAGCATCCCGGCCTCGGTCCGCGACCAGGCGACCCGCTGCGCCGCGCTGCTCGCCGACGAGGCCGACAAGGCCGACGACGGCCGGGCCGCGGTCCTCGGCGACGTGCCGCCCGCGTGGTTCGGCGTGCGGCCGGTCGGACCGCTGGTGCTGCGGCTGGCGTTCGCGCCCGCTGCCCTACCCCATGTGCTCGACGCGTTGCCACCGGGCGCCTCCGGCACCGCCTCGGCCGCGGTGGGCGTGGCGTACGCGGCCGTGCCCGCCGGCACCGACCTCGCCGCCTTGCGCACCGCCCTCGCCCCCTACGACGGCTCGGCCGTGGTGCTCGCCGCCGACCCCGCCCTCCGCCCGGCCCTCGACCACTGGGGACCGACCGGCGACGCCTTCACCCTGATGACCCGCGTCAAGGACCGCTTCGACCCCTCACGACGCCTTTCCCCGGGGCGACTTCTGGGAGGACTGTGATGACCACCGCCCCCTTCCCCGTCCCTGCGGATCGGCTCGACCCGCCTGCCGTGCGGCCGACCTCGTTGTGGTCGTCCGGCGTGTGGAGTGGCGTGGTGCCCGTGAGCGGGTTGTCGGGCGCGCCGAGGCCGTTGCCGGGAGGAGCCCGATGACCACCACACCGCCGCCCGAGAACCCGGGCGCAGCGCACCCCAGTTCGCCGCCGGCACCCGTTCCGCCCGTTCCCCCCGCTCCATCGGCGCCGCTCGGGGCCACCGTCGCGGCCAGCGCGGACGCGGCGACGGTCGGCCTCGGAATGCCCGGATTCGGGCTGCCCGGGGGCGCGTTCGACGGGTGTCAGCCGCCGGACGCCGCACTGGCCGGCGACTGCGTGCACTGCGGCTTCTGCCTGCCGACGTGCCCCACATACGTGCTGTGGGGCGAGGAGATGGACAGTCCGCGCGGGCGGATCGACCTCATCAAGGGCGGCTTGGAGGGCGACGCTCTCGACGCGGCCGCCGTGCGCCACCTCGACCAGTGCCTGGGCTGCATGGCATGCGTGACCGCCTGCCCGTCGGGTGTGCAGTACGACAAGCTGATCGAGGCCACCCGGGCGCAGTTGGAGCGCCACACGACCCGCCCGCGCCGGGAACGCCTGATCCGTGCGCTGGTCTACGGCCTCTTTCCGTACCCCCGGCGGCTGCGCGTCCTGCGCGGCCCGTTGCGCGCCTACCAGTCCTCGGGGCTGCGCGGCCTGCTCGCCCGCCTCGGGCTGCTGCGCCGGCTGCCGGCGGAGCTACGGGCGATGGAGGCGCTGGCACCGAAGCTGGGACCCGCGCCCGCGCTGCCCGAGCACGCGCCGGCGACCGGCACCCGACGCCGTACGGTCGGCCTGCTCACCGGCTGCGTCCAGGGCACCTTCTTCCCCGACGTGAACACCGCCACCGTAAGGGTGTTGACCGCCGAGGGCTGCGACGTGGTCGTACCGCGCCGGCAGGGCTGCTGCGGGGCGCTGTCCGCGCACGCCGGGCGGGTCCCGGAGGCGGTGCGGTTCGCCCGGCAAGCCATCGAGACCTTCGAGGCGGCGGACGTCGACGCCGTGGTGGTCAACGCGGCCGGCTGCGGCTCCCAGCTCAAGGAGTACGGTCACCTGCTGCGCGACGAGGGCGGTGACTGGCCGGCGCGGGCCGAGGCGCTGGCGGCCAAGGTTCGCGACATCACCGAACTCCTCGACGAGCTCGGCCCGGTCGCCCCCCGCCACCCGCTGCCGCTCACCGTCGCCTACCAGGACGCCTGCCACCTCGCGCACGCCCAGTCCGTACGCGACCAGCCGCGCCGGCTGCTGCGCGGCGTGCCCGGCATCGAGCTGCGCGAGCTGCCCGAGGCGGAGATCTGCTGCGGCAGCGCGGGTACGTACAACCTGCTGCACCCCGAACCGGCCCGGGAACTGGGGGAGCGCAAGGCACGCGCGGTGCTGTCCACCGGGGCCCGGCTGATGGTCACCGCCAACCCGGGTTGCTGGATGCAGGTGGCCGGCACGCTCGCCGGCATGGGCGAGCGGATGCCCGTCACCCACACCGTGCAGGTGTTGGACGCCGCGATCCGCGGTATCCCCGTCGAACGCCTCCTCGCCGGCGCCCTGGACGGCCCCGGCACCCCGCTGCCCGTGCACCCCTCAGCGCGCCGCATCCGTACGGCCGCGCCTGCGCCGGCGGCGCCACCTCCGGACCCACCCCCGGGCAACACGCCCTGATCCGTGGGCCGCGAGGGCCATCGGTGGGGCGCGCCCGGTGAGAGAGGGTGCGGCCGCCGAACGCATCGGCGGAGTAAGGGGCAAGGGGTGAGGGAGGTGG
>NZ_JACEGK010000502.1:0-5984 GCF_056859195.1 Streptomyces sp. NH27 | reverse complement strand
GCCTAGCCCTCTACGGCGAGGCCGCCCGCCGCCCCGACCTCGCACTCCCGCTGCTGCCGCTGTGGCAGAACAACCGCTCGCTGACCGGCTACAACATCGCCGACCTCGCCCGCCGCGCCCCCACCGCCGTCCGTTCGCACGCCCTGTCCGCGCTGTCCCTGCTGGCCTCGGGTGCGATCCGGATCGACGTCACTGCGGAACTGCCGCTCGCGAAGGCGGCCGAGGCCCACGAGGTGCTGGCGGCGGGCCGCGGCACCGGAAAGGTGCTGTTGCGGGTCGCGTAGCCTCCGATGCACCCGGCGGCCCGCGGCGGCCTGCGGCGGTGCGTCGTCACGCGGGCCCGTGGCGGCCTGGTTCCGCCGGCGGGGAGGCGACAGCGGTGCCCGTACGGGCGGGCCGCTGCCGTTACGAGGCTGCCGCCGTTACGGGCCCGCCGCGGCTATCGGGCCGCCGTGAGGTCGCGGGCGAAGGCGACGCGGTCCAGGCCGGGGCCGTCGTAGTCGGGGTGGACCGAGGGGGCGGCGTCGGCGGCGCCGGGCAACTCGGTGAAGCCGAGCCGGGTGTGGAAGGCGCGGGACGCGGTGTTGGCCGGGCTGGTGATCGCGTGCACTTGACGGCAGTGCCGAGCCCGGGCGAGGGCGAAGAAGCGGTGGTAGAGCGCGGTCGCGATGCCGCGGCCGTGCAGTGCCGGATCGACGCCGACGAAGTGGATATAGGCGATGTCGGGCCGGTCCTGGGAGAGGAAGCCGACCAGGAAGGCGGCGAGTTCGCCACTGGGACGCTCGGCGACGTGGCTGGTGCCGGTGAAGTGCTGGAAGTACAACCGCGGCAGCAGCAGGGCCCGGTCCCGTGACCCGGTCTCGCCGCCCAGCCCTCCCCACCACTGGTCGAGTACGGCCAGTACCCGTGCGTGGTCGTCAACGCGGGGGTGACGCAAGGTCAACCCGGCGGGAAAGTCGTCGGTCATCCTTCCAGTCTCCCAGCAACCCCCGCCGGGCGGCGCGGAGGACCGCGTGGGCCCGGTGTGTCAGTGCCGGGCGCTACGTCGCGGGCATCGGCGATGTACCTGCGCGCGGCCGAACACGTACCGCGCCGAGGGTGCCCGATCGGCTACGTCTGACGCGGTGGCTGCGGACCGGGGACGGGGGCCCGGTGGCTGCGGACCGGGGACGGGGGCCCGGCCGGCGGCGGACCGGGAGCGGGCCCCGAAAGCCGGTCACACCCGCCAGGGCAACTCGACCGCGATCCGCGTCGGACCGCCCTGCGGCGAGTCCACCACCAGCACTCCGTCGACCGCGTCGAGGCGTTCCGCCAGGCCGGCCAGGCCCGAGCCGGAGTCGACCGACGCTCCGCCGCGCCCGTTGTCGTAGACGTGCACCATGAGTCGGTCGTCGGTCTGCCAGACATCGACGGAGGCGCGGGAGGCACCGCTGTGCTTGCTGATGTTCTGGAGGAGTTCGGAGACCGTGAAGTAGGCGATGCCCTCGATCGCGGGCACCGGCCGGGCCGGCAGGTCCACGGTGACCGAGACCGGCACGGTGCAGCGCGCCGCGACCGAGGACAGCGACGGGCCCAGGCCGCGGTCGGTGAGGATCGCGGGGTGGATGCCGCGGGCGAGGTCGCGCAGTTCCTGGAGGGCCACCTTCACCTCGCCGTGCGCCTCCTCGACCATGACCGCGCCGACCTTCGGGTCCTCCAGCAGCTTCTCCTTGGCCAGGCCCAGGTCCATGGCGAGCGCCACCAACCGGGCCTGCGCGCCGTCGTGCAGGTCCCGCTCGATCCGGCGCAGGTCCGCCGCCGCGGTGTCCACCACCGCGCCCCGGTCCGACTCCAGCTCGGTGACGCGGTTGGCCAGCCGGGACGGGCCGAGCAGCCCGCTGACCAGCATCCGGTCCCCGTGCGCCATGCCCCGCACCACCCACGGCATCAGCAGCACCAGCGTCATCCCGATCGCCACGCACAGCAGCATGTCCACGGGGGTGTGCAGCCACCAGCCGTGGCGGACCTGGTTGCCGTCGTCGTAGCCGTAGACCTGGATGCCCTGCTGGCCGAAGTAGACCGGGAAGATCCAGCGCCACAGCGGGTAGGTGAGCAGGCCCCAGCCGTAGGTGAAGAAGGTGATGGTCACGCAGAAGGTGAAGACGCCCCACGGGAAGTGCAGCAGGCAGTAGATCGCGTGCCGCCAGTTGACGCCGCTGCCGAGTTGGCCGCCCAGCCACGGGAAGAAGCCGCGGTTCTTGGTGCGGACCGGGCCGGGCTCCTCGACGTCGAGCCACAGCAGCGAGCGGGCCCGGGCCCGCTCGGCGTAGCCGATGGCCCGGCAGCCGCCGAGGGCCAGCACCAGCACCGGCAGCCCGATGAAGGTGATCAGCAGGCCGGCGCCCAGCGACAGCATCGTCACCGTCCACACGAAGCCGACGATGCACATCGGGAGGTTCAGCAGGAGGTAGCCGATTTCCCGCCAGGTGCGCGCCTCGACGGGCGCGCGCAGTGCGGTGGGCAGCCGGTGCTCTCGCTCGGCCGGCGGGGTGCCGTACGCCATGGTCGGGACCGTCCTTTCGGTACTGCTGGTCATACCAACCAGATTGGCCCGGCCGGGAGCGCGCGCCCATGGTGCGGATCGGCGTCTTGGGGGTGGGGATTTCCCTACCTCCGGGGCGGTGCGGCCTGCTTGCCGAACTCCCGGTCCCGCCACGGCAGCTCCGCCGTCACCATGGTCGGCCCGCCCACCGGCGAGGCCACCACGAACAGGCCGTCGACGGCGTCCAGCCGCTCCGCGAGCCCGGCCAGGCCCGACCCGGCGGAGACGTCGGCGCCGCCCTGCCCGTCGTCGCGCACCTGGATCATCAGCCGGTCGCCGGAGTGCCACACGTCCACCGAGGCGCCGCGGGCCCGGCTGTGCTTGCTGACGGTCTGGAGGAGTTCGGAGACCGTGAAGTACGCGATGCCCTCGATCGCCTCGGCGGGCCGGGCCGGCAGCTCGACGGTGACCGAGACCGGCACGGTGCAGCGGGTCGCGACCGAGGACAGCGCCGCGTCCAGGCCGCGGTCGGTGAGGATCGCGGGGTGGATGCCGCGGGCGAGGTCGCGCAGTTCCTGGAGGGCCACCTTCACCTCGCCGTGCGCCTCGCCGACCATCTTCGCCGCCGCCTCGGGGTCCTCCAGCAGCTTCTCCTTGGCCAGGCCCAGGTCCATGGCGAGCGCCACCAGCCGGGCCTGCGCGCCGTCGTGCAGGTCCCGCTCGATCCGGCGCAGGTCCGCCGCCGCCGTGTCGAAGACCACCCCGCGGTCGGACTCCAGCTCCGCGATCCGCCGCTCCAGCTCGTCGTCCGGCTGGAGCAGCCCGCGGGCCAGCGCCCGGTCCACCGTCGACATGCCCCTGGCCAGGTACGGCAGCACCGGCCACAGCACGAACAGCGAGGTCAGCGTCACCGCGAAGGTGACGATGCCCCACGGCAGCCGGATCGCGAGGTAGAGGGCGTGCCGCCAGGCCACCGGGTCCTTCAGCGACGCCCACAGCCAGGGCAGGAACCCGCCCAGCGTCTTCTTCCGCAGCGGCCGCGGCTCCTCCACGTGCACCCCGAGCAGCTTGCGCACCCTGGCCCGCTCCAGCTTGCCCAGCAACCGGCAGCCGCCCAGGCCGAACGCCAGCAGCGGCAACCCGATCACCGTCACGGACAGCCCGGCGCCCAGCGACAGCGTGACCACCACGTAGATGAAGCCGATCAGCGACATGAAGAGGTTCAGCAGGAGGTTCGCGATCTCCTTCCACGTCACGGCGTCGAAGGCGAACCGGGCCGGGGGCAGCGGTTCGGACGTCGATGTCGCGGAGCTGCGCGAGGTGGGCGAGGTGGGCGAGGTGTCCATGGGTCAAGCCTGCCGTCCGGGCGGGGGCTCGCGCCATGGGGTGCGCGCTCCGGCGTGTGGTGGGGTTATCCCCAGTATCTCCTGGAAGCGGCCCGACGGTGCGGGTCGGGTGCATTCGCCAGGGCTCGTCCGGAGGCTCGCTCCGGCGTGCCTCCGGCGTCCCACCGGCGTCCCACCGGCGCCCCGTCGGCGTCTCACCGGCTTCCCGTCGGCCCTCCGTCGCCGTCCCGTCCGCCATCCATGGACGGCTGCGTCCGCCGCCGAGGCCAGGGCCTAGACTCCCTCCGTATAAATCGTCTAAAGATCCATCCGGATCGCTGGACATCGCTGGTCAACGAGTGAACGAGGGGCGGACGGACGTGGACTACTTCCACGGCTACTCGGTCGTCGGTCTGGTCGCGGTCGTCGGCGTGCTCTTCGTGACGGTCTCGTTCACGGCCGGGCGGCTGCTGCGGCCGGACGTGCCGACACACGAGAAGCTGCTCAGCTACGAGTGCGGCGTCGACCCGGTCGGCGAGGACTGGGCACACACCCACATCCGCTACTACGTGTACGCGTTCCTCTATGTGATCTTCGCGGTGGACGCGATCTTCCTCTTCCCGTGGGCGACGGTCTTCGCGGCCCACGGCTACGGCGGCACCACGCTCGTCGAGATGTTCGTCTTCCTCGGCTTCCTCGCGGTCGGGCTGCTCTACGCGTGGAAGAAGGGCGTGCTCGAATGGACGTGACCCTGCCCGACCCGGCGCAGCCGGCCCCGCCCGAAGTGGCGCTGCCCGAGCCCCGCCGGCTCGGCCCGCTGGCCCGGCTGGCGCCCGAGCCGATGAAGGTCGTGCTCAACTGGGGCCGCCGCTACAGCCTTTGGGTGTTCAACTTCGGACTGGCCTGCTGCGCGATCGAGTTCATCGCCGCGTCCATGGCCCGGCACGACTTCATCCGGCTCGGCGTGATCCCGTTCGCGCCCGGCCCGCGCCAGGCCGACCTGATGGTGGTCTCCGGCACGGTCACCGACAAGATGGCGCCCGCGGTGAAGCGGCTGTACGAGCAGATGCCCGAGCCGAAGTACGTCATCTCCTTCGGTGCCTGCTCCAACTGCGGCGGCCCGTACTGGGACTCGTACTCCGTGACGAAGGGCGTCGACCAGATCATCCCGGTCGACGTCTACGTGCCCGGCTGCCCGCCCCGCCCCGAGGCGCTGCTCCAGGGCATCCTCAAGCTCCAGGAGAAGATCGCCCAGGAGTCACTGGGCGAGCGGTACGGCCGCGGCCCGGCGGCCGCGCAGCCCTCGACCGCCGCGCTGACCAGCGGCCTCGTCGCTCCGCCGCCCCCGCCGGCGGCACCTGGGGACGGCCCGGAGGCGGCCGGCCAGGCGGACGGCCCGGAGGCGGGGGAGCGGTGAGCGCCTTCGAGCAGCTCCCCGAGGGCGCGGCCGAGGTCTTCGGCGAGGGCGCGACCGCCGAGGAGGCGTACGGCCTGCTGACCGTCGACGTCCCGCCCGCCGGGTGGGTGGCGGCGCTGACCGCGGCCCGGGACACGCTCGGCTGCACCTTCTTCGACTGGCTCAGCGCGGTGGACGAACCCGGCACCGGCTTCCGGGTGTGCGCCCATGTCGTACGGCTCGAAGGCGGCGTCGGACGGCTGCTGGTGCGGACCACCCTGCCGCACGACGCGGCCGAGGTGGCGACCGCGACCGGCGTCTACGCGGGCGCGGACTGGCACGAGCGCGAGACGCACGAGATGTTCGGCGTCGCCTTCACCGGGCACCCGGGGATGGCCCCGCTGCTGCTGCCCGAGGAGTTCGAGGGGCACCCGCTGCGCAAGGACTTCGTGCTGGCCTCGCGGGTGGCCAAGGCGTGGCCGGGCGCGAAGGAGCCGGGCGAGTCGCACGACGGTGGCCCGAAGCGGCGCCAGATGCTGCCGCCGGGAGTGCCGGACCCGAACGAGTGGGGCCCGTTGAAGGGCCGGCTTCCGCCGGCACCGGCCCGCCCGGCGCGGCGCACGGCTGCGGGTGGCGCGGCGGGCGCGGCTGGTGCGGGTGGCGCCGCGGGTACGGGGGAGCGGCCCGCCGGCAGGACCCGCAGCGCGGGCGACGGCTCGGCGAGCCAGAACCCGGCCCGCCC
>NZ_JACEGK010000501.1:0-5984 GCF_056859195.1 Streptomyces sp. NH27 | reverse complement strand
GTAGACCCGAGCCCGTCGAGGAACGGTTGAAACGTTATTGACATCCCGGGGGCAGGGGCGGGTCAGGGGTCGGCCGGGCGCGGAGCGAACACGCCCCCGGTGCCGTCGCCCGGGTCAGGGGCGACGCCGGTACGCGACGGGCCGGGGGCCGGTCAGGCGGGTGTCCTCGCGCGAGGCGGGCTGGGAGCCGGTATGTATGAGGCCGACGGCGCCGACCGGGCCGCCATCGCCGCGACCTGGCTGAGCTACTTCAACCGCTGAGGAGAACCCCTTGCCCATCACGACCAGCCACATCCACACCGCGGTCAACACCTACCTGACCGATCACCCGAACGAGAAGGACGGCCTCGCTCCCCTGCTGAAGCTGCTCTACGACGGGGCGGCCCCGACCTCCCGCAAGGAGTTCCGCGGGCATGCCACCGCCGGCGCAATCGTGGTCGGACCCGACGACCGCATCCTGCACATCCACCACCTCGCACTGGGCAAGTGGCTCCTGCCCGGCGGTCATCTGGAGGACGGCGACGCCACTTTGTTGGAGGCCGCCCTACGCGAACTGGCCGAGGAGACCGGCATCGGCCCCGAAGAGGTCACCCCGGTGAGCGACCGGCCCGTCCACATCGACGTCCATCCCATCCCTGCCAACGACGCCAAGGGCGAACCGGCCCACCAGCACTTCGACTTCCGGTTTCTCTTCCGCACCGCAACCGGCATCGGCCGGCTCCAGACGGAAGAAGTCACCGACGCCGCCTGGCGCGAGGCCGACACCATCAGCGACCACACGCTGCGGCAGCGAATCGCCCAGGCCCTGCGCTGACAGGAGCCGGCCGTCCCCGCGTCATCGCTCCCCCGCAGAGCGCGGGGGAACGGCACCAGCGCCCTCCAGGCCCACTGCCGGCCCTACCGATCGAAAGCCCCGGTGGCGGCGCGCGGCCGGGTGCGGAGGGCCGGGTACGGGCACGTGGGCTGCGGACAAGTGGGCCGTGCTCGGGGTCAGTTGGTCGGGGGGAGGGTGGCCGCCCATTCGGTCGTGGTGAGGACGTCGCCGCGGCGGTTGAGGAGCTTGGTGAGGAGGGTGTCGTGCACGTCGGGGTCGGCGTCGGCGCAGGCGTCGGACAGGACGGTGACGAGGTAGTCGAGGTCGACCGCCTGGAGGGCGGTGGACAGGACGATGCCGCCGGTGGCGATGCCGATCAGGGCGAGGTGGTCGAGGAGGTTCGGCCGGCTGGACCGGTTCGGAAGGACCGGCCGGACCGGACCCCGGGCCCGGCCCGCCGTACGCGTGCGCGGCTCCCCGGGCAACCGCAGCGCACCGTGGGCGAAGCGGCGACGGGCGCGCCCGATCAGCGCGGAGTCGCCGGGCGGGTGCCACAAGTTGAAGGAGTCGGCACCCGTCGAGGGGTTCGACGGAAGCGCGTACGGCGTCGGGTGCGAGGTGAGCGCCGGCGTCCCGGCCGGGCCGCGCCGCCGGCTCGATGCTCGACGCCACGCGTCGAAGCGTTCCGACTCAGCCGAGGTGCCCGACGTACGCGCGGACGGCGTCGCGGGTGCGACGTACGGCATCGGGCGCGAGGACGGTGAGCGCGGGCAGCGCGTGGTGCCAGTGCTCGCCGGCCAGCAGCTCGTCCACGAGTTGGCGGGCGAGGGCGTCCGCGGCGGCGCTGCGCGTGGCGAGTTGGGCGGCGCGGGCCTGCGCCAGGTACATGTGCGACGGCATGGCCGGTTCTTCGGGCAGCGCGGACTCGGGGTAGGCGATCAGCGCGTTGGCGATCGCCTGGGGCGCGGCCCCGACCAGGGCGGCGGCAAGCATCCCGCGGCACTCGTCCGCCTGTTCCGTGCGATCGACGGGAGACAGATACCGGTCGAGCTCGATCCGTGCGGGGGCGCCGACCGCGACGAGCCCGAACGCGATCTCCAGCGGCAGGAGTTCACCGTCGCCGCCGCCGCGCGCGACTCTGCGCCGCGGATACGACAGCGCCTCGTGCAGCAGTTCCCGGGCGCGTTCCGGGTCGGCCCCTGCCACGATCAGCGCGGCCACCGCGCACGGTTCGCGCCCGGCCGGCGGGTCGGAGGTGAGGCGCGACGCGACCTCGGCGAGCAACGCGCGCTCGCCCTCGGCGTCGGACGTGTGCAGCGTCAGGGCGAGCGCCATGGCCGCATGCAGCCATTCGAGCCGGTCCCCCGCCGCGGGCAGCAGCGACCGCAGACCGGGGAAGAGGCCCGGTCCGCCGGGCGAGGGCCGGTTCCAGGCAGCGGTGGCGCGGACCGCGTCGAGGACCATGTCCGCCAAACTCTGCTGGGCGAGCGCCCGTTGAGGGACGAACCGAGTCCGCTCGAGGTTGAGGCCGTGGAACTCTTCCGCCTCGCACGGCCGTTCGACCAGAACGGCCGCCAGGACCGCGATGCGGGAGGTCTCGGCCCAGGAATCCCGCGCCTCACGAAAGAGCTCCTGCGCCAAGGCATCGGCGTCCGCGGCACGACCGTGCGCCACATGCGAGCCGATCATGGTCAGCAGAAACCGGGCGCGCAGCACACCTCGCGCATCGTGGACGGCGGGCAGCTCCGCGTCGGCGCGGCCGTCGGGGCCGCCCAGCTCCGTCAGCGCCGTCGCGAGCATGGCGGTGGCGCCGACACTCAGGTGGCCGGCGCGGAGCACCCTGTCCACGATCTCGTCGAAGAAGGCCACGGCCTGTGCACGCTGGTGCGCGCCGACCTGAGCGACCACCCGCGGGAACTCGTCGAGCAGCAAGACGAAGCCGCCTTCGCCGTCGAATCCCGCCATTCGGGTCCGGGCCGCGGCGAAGTCCCCGCGCGCCGCGAGCCCGGCCACCAGTATCTCCTCGTACGCGCCCGCGCCGACCCCCGCCTGAATGTCGCTCAACCAGGCTTCGGCGCGGGCCAGTGCACCACGACGGACGAAAGCCCGTAGCACTGGGGCCGCCGCGCGCGTACGACGCTGGGAGAGGTCGTCGACCAGCGACTCGGCCTCGGCCGGCAGACCCACCGCGGCCAGCACGTCCAAGCAGATCTCCAGGGGCTTCCCTCCGACCGGCCCACCCGCGAAACTGTCCGGGCTCCACCCGCGCGACCCCGTCCGCAGCTCTTCGGCGACGGTCAGGGCCAGCCGACGCGCTACGGCCGGATCATGGCCGACGAGCGCCGAGGACGCGTAGGCCGTCGACAGCCCGCCCCACGACACGAGGGTCGCGGTCAGATCCTCGATCCGTCGTGCAAGAGCCGGGACCAGGTCCGGGTCGACGGCCGCGGCCACGGCAGCGAGGCTGACCGCATGCCGCAGTTTGTCCCGGTAGTCGGCTGAGGTCCGTTCGTCCGGTAGCTCCGCCATGACCATCCGTGCCGCTGTTGCCAGCACCGCACGCGCCTTGATCGGATCATGCGGCGCCATCGCCTTCGCGAGACGGGCCCACGCCGACGGCGATGAATATGAGAAGTCCGGCCACCTGTCGGCCATGTCCCGCGCCTGCTTCACGTGACCGATCTCGGCCAGGGCGCAGGCGACGTCGACCACCGCCGGATCGGTCATGGCGTCGGCCTGGTGCGCCACGCACACCGCGTGTGCCTCGGCGATCAGCTCCTCGGCACGGGCTTGGCCGTCCTTCCCCCAACGGACCTCTGCCGTCAGGGCGATGCCCGCCAGGGCCCGCGCCCGGCTGCCGAACCAGGACAGTGATCGGGCCATCTCCACCGCGCGGCGCGACTCGCCGAGCCCGGCCAGGGCGATCACGTGCTCCGGCTTCAGCCCGTCGTTGCGGTTGCGCAGTGCCATCCGCGCTACGGCGAGGGCGAGTTGGTCCCCCAGGTCGTCGTCGGCCGCGGCCACCGCCGCGATCTCGCTGAGCGCGGCCCAGTCGGAGCCGGTCTCGATCCGCATCCGCGCGTGCCGGACCGGGTCCGTCGCAAGCGCGAGCGCGCGTTCCCGGTCACCCGCCGAGACGAGCATGCGGACGTAGCCGCCGAGCAGGTAGGCGGGTGTTGCGGCCGGCCAGCCGGCATCGCGGTAGCGGTCGGACCAGGAGTGCAGCTGGTTACGGTAGGTGTCGAGGCCGGGGCCGAGCACCCGTTCGGCCGCGGCGTGCAGCGTTTCGTGGGCGAGCAGGTAGCCGCGCTTGGTCCCGTCGGCGGCGATCGCCCCGAACTGCTGCTGCGTCAGGGCGCGTTCGCGGACGATGCGGCCGAAGACGCTGCCAAGGTGCGCGCCGAGCACCCAGTGGTCGAGGCCGGAGAGCTCCGCGAGGTCGTCCCGGGACAGGCCGCCGCGGGAGGCGGTCAGCAGCCCGACCAGCCGGGCGGCCGCCTCGTTCCCGCCGGAAAGCGCCTGCGACAGGTCGTGGGTGGCGTCGATCGCGGTGTGCCGAGCGGCTCGCGACTGGGTGAGTCCGACCGTGCGGCAGGTACGCAGCGGGTGCCCGCCGGAGACGTCCGCCGGGACGCCGGGGCTGGTACGGCTCAGCACCAGCACGCGCATGTTCTCGGGTGGCGTGTACGGCAACAGGGCTGCCACGCTGACGAGTTGGCGTGCCGCCGAACGGTCCTCGTCCAGGCCGTCCACCAGGAGCAGGAGGGTACCGCCGCTCTCCCCCACCCGCCGCGCCGCCTCCTTGAGCAGCAGTCGGCACTCGTCCGCGCGGGCGTGGGGCGAGGCGAGCAGCATCGGGTCGCGGCCGGCGAGGCGCGCGCACTGCATGATGACGGCGTCGATGTAGTCGGAGCTGTCGGCGGAGGCGGCCTCGCGGTTGGTGACGAAGAAGGAGACCGGTGCGACGCCGTCGGGCGGGTGCAGGGCGAACCAGGCGGCCAGCGCGGTCTTTCCGGTCCACGGCGGGGCCTGGATCCAGCGGTACGGTTCCGCGCCGCCGCAGAATGCGGCGAGTTCGGTCAACTCGGCTTCTCGGTCGAGCAGTTGGACGGGGGCGATGCCGGTGAGGCGGTCGCGGTGGCCGGCTTCCAACTGGTCGACGCGGGTGGTGGGCAGGACGTCGGGCAGGCCGGTGAGCGGGGTGTGCAGCAGTGCGGACAGTTCGGCGAGGCGCTCGGCCGGCATCAGCTCCGGCCAGCGATCGACCCGGCCGGCGGCCAGGCGCCCCAGGCCGTAAGCGGGATGGTGCCGCGTCACCACGCCGACGATGCGGCCCGCGGCGAACACCGCGGCCCCGGACATCCCCGGCCACGGGTTCTCCGCGCCGGGCGGCGTGACGTGCAGATCGAGGGTGCCCTCACGGCGGTTGGACAGCACGGGTACGGTCGCGCGCACATGCTCGGCGTCCCGGTAGCGGGACCCGTCGGGGTCGTCCAGCAGCTTGAAGCGGGGGAAGCCGAGCGCGCTGCACCGCAGTACGGCGTCGCGCTCGCCGACCCGGCCGAAGCGTACGGGAGTCGTCGGCTCCGTTGACTCCGTTGACTCCGGGTGGACTTGGGCATCGTCCAGCCGCAACACCGCGATGTCGGCGTGGGCGTCGGCGAAGGCGAGCCGGGCCGCCTGCCGACGCTCCCCCGCCTGGCCCGCGTTGAAGCGGCAGTCCGTCGACGCCGCGCCCTCAAGGACGTGCGCGGCCGTCAACACCTCTCCCGCGCACACCAGATACCCGGAGCCGCGCCGCTCGGACCCGTCCGCCAGCCGGACGATGACCTCCGCGGCCCGCTCCACCTCCAGCCCCTGGCCGCCGCCTTCGCTCATGTCCCCCGGTTTCCCCGCCCGTTGCCGGCACTACGCCGCCGCGCCACGAGCGCCACCATCCGGCGTCGCCTCACCGCTCGCCGTCGACGGCGTCGCCCACCACCAGCACCGTACGCGGGGAACCGCCCGCGTCCACGGCCTTCGGGTTCAACGTGAGCTTGATCCGCTGCGTGTCCGCGTGCGACAGCTTCATGTCACCGCCCAACTCCGCCACCCAGAAACGGATCCTGCCGCTCCCGCCCTCCACCCGTTCGACCGCGACCGTCGCCTCCACCTCGACCGGCCCGACCTC
>NZ_JACEGK010000500.1:0-6001 GCF_056859195.1 Streptomyces sp. NH27 | reverse complement strand
GCTCGGCGGCGGGGAGGACGAACTCGGCGGCGGGGAGCCGCTCTCCGTGCTCCCCCCGGTCGGCGAAGCGGAAACCGGCGGCACGGACCGCCGCGACGACCCCTGGAACGTGACCGTCGCGTCGCCCGGTGTGAACCTGATCTGTGCCGACCACGACCCCGACGGCTCCAGGGAACGGTCCACCCGGATCACCAGAGTGACCGTTTCCCCTGGCTTCAAGGTGCCCGAACGCGCCGAGAACTCCAGCCAGTACGCGGAAGTGGCCGCTGTCCACCGCACCGGCGCGGCACCCCCCGCGGTGAGCGTGACGTACGTGCTCCCGCGCCCGGGCCGCGCCGAGACCTCCAGCCAGCCGGCGCCCTCGGGCACCGACGCGGCCGGCGGCGCCGTGCCCCCGCTGACCGCCACGGTGGTGCCCTGCGGCGCCCCGGCGGACGACGGCGCACCGGAGTCCTCCGGCACCGCGGGCGCGCTCGGTGAGGGAGCGGCGTGGCCCGCCTTCTCGTACGGCGCCCCGTCGATCCCTTCCGGCGCGGACGTGCTGCGCCCGTCGTGCGGGTTCTCGCCCAGCGGCGTGGCCCGGTAGGCCGCCCACACCGCGAGCACGGGCGCGGCCACGACCGCCGCGACCACCGTGGTGGTCACCGCACGGTGCCGCAGCACCGCCCGCCGTGCCGCCTTGTCGCCGAGGTCGGTCGGGAAGCCGCGCCGGTCGAAGCGCGGCGTGGACTCCCGGGCCCGCCCGAACCCGACGTCCATGGCATACAGCAGCGCCGCGTACGCCGCCGAACGCGGTGCCTCCACCAGCGGCAGCACCGCCGCGGCGTCGGCCGCGCCCGGCCACGGCCCGTCGGCGACGACCCGCTCGGCGGTGCGCCGGCACACCGGGCAGTCGTCGACGTGCCGGACCAGTTCGGTGCGCAGCGCGGTGCCGAGCAGCACCTGTTTGTCCCCGGCCAGCTGTGCCACCTCCGGGCAGCTCCCGGTGTCCACGACGGCCAGCGCCGTACGGGTCCGCTCCACCTCGCAGGCGGCCCGGGCCAGCCGGGTCCTGACCGATTCCGCGTCGAGCCCGACCACATGGGCGACCTCGCGCGGCGCGAGCTGGTGGCGTACCGCCAACTCCAGCGCCTCGCGCTGCTCCGGGCTGGTGCCGGCCGACTCCGGCCAGGCCAGCGAGGCGAGTTGGGCCCGCCGCTGCTCGGCCACCGACTCCGAGGTGTGCGGCGCGACCGGCTTGCCCGCCGCGAGCCGGCGCAGGCACACCCACCGGGCGAGCGCGTACAGCCACGGCCTGCGCAGCCCCGGGTCGCGCAGCCGGACCCGCTGCCGCTCGGCCAGCGCCAGCACCTCGCCGAGCGCGCCGGCCGCCGCGTCGTGCTCGCACAGGATGGACAGGCAGTACGTGAACAGGCCGTCGAGATACGGCTCGTAGTGCGCCGGGGGCTGTATGGGCAGCGTGCCCTGCGGCCGCCGGGCACGGCCCTCGCGGCGGCCGCCGGGCCCCCGACCGGCCCGTTCGGGCTCCGCGTCGCCGCACGGCCGTCCGGACGAAGCACGGTGCTTGCGGTGGGCTCCGGTGCTCTGCGTCGAGTTGGGGCTTTCCTGCCTGCTCATCACCGGGCGACGGTAGGCCGGCGAACGCCCCCGGTTCAGCACTCCCGGCCTTCTTTAACCCTTATGGGTAATGATCCGCCACAAAAGGGGAAAGTACGGCCACACGTACGAGTGAACGCGGTTGTCGGTCCGGCCCGCTACGGTGAACGGCATGGCCACCCGCAAACCCGCGTCCAAGGACCGCCCCTCCTATCGCTGCACCGAGTGCGGCTGGACCGCGGTGAAGTGGCTCGGCCGCTGCGGCGAGTGCCAAGCCTGGGGCACCGTCGCGGAGTTCGGCGGCGCACCCGCGGTCCGCACCACCGCCCCCGGCCGGGTGACGACGGCGGCCCGCCCGATCGCCCAGGTCGACGGCACCCAGGCCACCGCGCGCTCCACCGGCGTACCCGAGCTGGACCGGGTGCTCGGCGGCGGCCTGGTGCCCGGCGCCGTCGTCCTGCTGGCCGGCGAGCCCGGCGTCGGCAAGTCCACGCTGCTGCTCGACGTGGCCGCGAAGGCATCGGGCCCGCAGGCCCCGACGCTCTACGTCACCGGCGAGGAGTCCGCCTCCCAGGTGCGGCTGCGCGCCGACCGGATCGGCGCCCTCGCCGACCACCTCTACCTCGCCGCCGAGACCGACCTGTCCGCGGTCCTCGGCCACCTCGACGACGTCAAGCCGGGCCTGCTCGTCCTCGACTCCGTGCAGACCGTCGCCTCGCCCGAGATCGACGGCGCGCCCGGCGGCATGGCCCAGGTCCGCGAGGTCGCCGGCGCCCTGATCCGCGCGTCCAAGGAGCGCGGGATGTCCACGCTGCTGGTCGGCCACGTCACCAAGGACGGCGCGATCGCCGGGCCCCGGCTGCTGGAGCACCTGGTCGACGTCGTACTCAGCTTCGAAGGCGACCGGCACGCCCGGCTGCGGCTGATCCGCGGGGTGAAGAACCGCTACGGCGCGACCGAGGAGGTCGGCTGCTTCGAACTCCACGACGAGGGCATCACCGGTCTCGCCGACCCCTCCGGGCTCTTCCTCACCCGCCGCGACGAGCCCGTGCCCGGCACGTGCCTGACCGTCACCCTCGAAGGGCGCCGGCCCCTGGTCGCCGAGGTGCAGGCGCTCACCGTGGACACCCAGATCCCCTCCCCGCGCCGCACCACGTCCGGCCTGGAGACCTCCCGGGTGTCCATGATGCTGGCCGTCCTCGAACAGCGCGGCCGGATCAAGTCCATCGGCAAGCAGGACATCTACACCGCCACCGTCGGCGGGGTGAAGCTCACCGAGCCCGCCGCCGACCTCGCGGTCGCCCTCGCGCTCGCCAGTGCCGCGATCGACACACCCCTGCCGAAGAACCTCGTCGCCGTCGGCGAGGTCGGCCTCGCCGGCGAGGTGCGGCGCGTCACCGGCGTCCAGCGCCGCCTCTCCGAGGCCCACCGCCTCGGCTTCACCCACGCCCTCGTCCCCCCCGACCCCGGGAAGATCCCTCCGGGCATGCGCGTCACCGAAGTCGCCGACATCTCCGACGCGCTCCGCGCCCTCCCCCGCCGATCCTGACCCCCGGGGTTGTGTGCCGCCGGTCAAGGGACCACCTGCCGGTGGACGGTTGCGCGCGCAGCCACAACGCACCCGCAGACAAGCACGCACCGCAAGGGGCACCGCCAGGGGCGCGGGGAACTGCGCGCGCAACCCACAACGCACCGGCACCCGGCGACGGCGGGACACCGTAGCGGCGAGACCCCTTCGTACCCCCCACAAACAGCTGGTCCCTGAACCGACAGCACAGCCCACCCCGGGCGGGTCCGCCCAAGCCCCCCGCAGGGAGTCGTAAACTTTGCCCAAAAGCAGCGACCGTGAGGAGCAGAGTGGCAGCCAACGACCGGGCAGGGGGCGCCGTCCCGGCTCGTAGGGCAGCGGGCGACTCCTCCGGGCGCGCCGGCAGCGGGCTGGGCAGCGACGGCGGCCTGATGCGCGCCTCACTGAGCGCGGTCGCCCCGGGCACCGGCCTGCGGGACGGCCTGGAACGGATCGTCCGCGGCAACACCGGCGGCCTGATCGTCCTCGGCATGGACAAGACCGTCGAATCGCTCTGCACCGGCGGCTTCGTCCTGGACGTGGAGTTCACCGCGACCCGGCTGCGCGAGCTGTGCAAGCTCGACGGCGCCCTGATCCTCGACAAGGACATCACCAAGATCCTGCGGGCCGGCGTGCAGCTCGTGCCGGACCCGACCATCCCCACCGAGGAGACCGGTACCCGGCACCGCACCGCGGACCGGGTCAGCCGCCAGGTCAACTTCCCGGTGGTGTCGGTCAGCCAGTCGATGCGGCTGATCGCGTTGTACGTCGACGGGCAGCGCCGCGTGCTGGAGGACTCCGCGGCGATCCTGTCCCGCGCCAACCAGGCCCTGGCCACTCTGGAGCGCTACAAGCTCCGGCTCGACGAAGTGGCCGGCACCCTGTCCGCGCTGGAGATCGAGGACCTGGTGACGGTGCGCGATGTCACCGCCGTCGCCCAGCGGTTGGAGATGGTGCGCCGTATCGCCACCGAAATCGCCGAGTACGTCGTGGAGTTGGGCAGCGACGGACGCCTGCTCTCTCTCCAGCTGGACGAGTTGATCGCCGGCGTGGAGCCCGAGCGCGAGCTCGTCGCGCGCGACTACGTCCCGGAGCCGACCGCCAAGCGCAGCCGTACCGTCGTCGAGGCGATGGCCGAGCTGGACGCGCTGCCGCAGAGCGAGCTGATCGAACTCACCACGGTGGCACGCGCGTTGGGCTACACCGGGTCGCCGGAGTCGCTGGACTCCGCGGTCTCGCCGCGCGGTTACCGGCTGCTGGCGAAGGTGCCGCGACTGCCGAACACCGTCATCGAGCGGCTGGTCGAGCACTTCGGCGGCCTGCAGAAGCTGCTGGCCGCGAGCGTGGACGACCTCCAGACCGTCGAGGGCGTCGGCGAGGCCCGCGCCCGCTCGGTCCGCGAGGGCCTGTCCCGGCTGGCCGAGTCCTCGATCCTGGAACGGTACGTGTAACTCCCGCGCCTCCCGCCGGCCGGCCGTGCTTTCCGGTCCGGCGGGGTTCGCCCCTGCGGACCCCGCCCGGCGGCGGCGCCGTCAGCCGTCGCCGTCAGTCGTCCGTGAGCTGGAAGGACGCCTGCTTGCTGCCGTATCCGGACTTCTGGAGCTGCACCAGGTAGGTGCCGGGCTTGGCCTGCTCGCCCTTCGGATTCGCGCACTGCGGCGAGCTGGTCCTGCCGTCCCAGCGCAGCGTGTACGACATCGAGGAGTGCGCGGGGACCTGGAGCAGGTGGGAGCCGGCGGTCACGCAGTCGTCGGACGCCCAGACGTGACTGGCGCCCGGCGCGCCGGTGACCGTGAACACCGCGCTCTTCGGCCCGACGTCGATCTTGCAGCCGACCGCAGCGGAGTTGGCCGCCACCAGCCGGAACTCGGGGGCCTGGCCGGGCTGGTAGGAGTTGCGCACGCTGACGAGCGACAGCGTGACCGTGCCCGGGGCGCAGGTCGGCAGCGAGGAGTTTGCCGGTACCTCCTGGCCGGGCGCCGGCACCGCGCCGGAGCCGCCGCTGCCGGAACCGGCCGTCCCCGCGCCTGCCGTGGAGCCGCCGTCGCCCGCACCGCCGGTGTCCGAGCCGCTCGAAGAGCCGCCGCTCGTACCGCCGTTGTCGTCGCCACCGCTGCCCGAGCCGCCGGACGAGTCGCTCGGCGCGGTGTCGCGGCCGCCGGGCTCCCCGCCATGGTGCGGGCCGGACGGCGTGGGCCCCGGGGTGATCGTCGCCGCCGGGGTGTGCGAGTCGGCCGGGGCACTCGCTCCGTTCCCCCCGCCGCCACCACGGGTGGTGACCACCCACAGGACGATCGCGGCCGCCAGCGCGAGCAGGCACAGCACAACAACCCGCCGCCGCCAGTAGATAGACGATGGCAGAGGTCCGACAGGATTGCGCACAGAGCCCACAGACGCACTCTAAGGGAGATCGGTACCGTGGTGTCGCAACACCCGCCGCCATACGTCCGCTCTTTGCCGATCATCACGTTTACATCACCCCGAAGTTGCGCCCTCGACGGCTCAACTCGCCACCGCCCCGCCGGACCGCCCGATTCGGCCGTCACGTGTACGCGATGGATGATTACCGTCCGTGTCCGATGTCCCTGGCATGTGCGAGGATCGACCCGCGATGAGCAACGACCTCTCCCCCACCCAGCTTCCGGCGCCGCCCTCCTCGACGGACGACGCCCCGGCCGGCGCCTCCGGCGGCTCCGTCCGCCCCACGACCGCGCCCACGACCGCGCACCCGTCCGCTCCCACGCCGACACCCATGCCCACGTCCACGCCCACGCCCACCAGCGCATCCGCTGACCCGTCCGCGTCCGCACCCGCGTCCGCGACCGTATCCGCTCCCCC
>NZ_JACEGK010000499.1:0-6010 GCF_056859195.1 Streptomyces sp. NH27 | reverse complement strand
GGCGGGAACCGAGGACGCCGCTGCGGCCGGTGGCGAGGGCAAAAGTGGGGTGGGCGGCGCCAAGGTGCTGCCAGGGGCACCCGTACCGATCGCGACGCCGACCGCACCACCCACGCCTCCTACGAGGGACGCCGTCACGACAGGCGAGGGACGGGCCGTCTCGCCGCGCCGCCGATCCCGGCCGCGCGAGACCCACTGGACGATAGTGCCGGCCCCCGCGACCAGCAGAGATATGCCAAGGCCCAGGGAGAGGGCGTAGAACGAGTTCGAGGCGGCCCGGCCACTGATGTACCCGGCGCCTACCGAGTACGACGCCCACACCGCCTCGGCCACGCCCGCGCCGATCGCGTAACGCCGAGCCGGATAGCGTACGACGCCCGCCGCGAGCCCGCCGATCACCCGGCCGCTGGGCAGGAAGCGGACGCCTATGACAAAGGGCACTCCGTGTCGCTGAATACGCAGGGCCGCCCATTTCAGGAGCGCTGCCTGGCGGGGCCGGCGGCGCATGCGGCTGAGCACCCGGCCGCTAAGCGCCCGCCCAGCACGGTGCAGGAGCATGTCGCCGAGGACTGCACTGCCCGCCACCACAAGGAGCACGAGGGCGATGTCCAGGCGGCCCTCAGCGGCCATCACACCACCCGTTACGAGCAGCACCGCGTTGGGCACGAGCGGCGGAGCCGTCGTCGCGGCCAGCAGCGCGTACGCCCACAAGACGTTGCCACCCCGCAGGTGCTCGGCGAGACCTGAGGTGAAGTCCAATGACGACACGTTCAGTGCAC
Organism: Streptomyces sp. NH27; assembly: GCF_056859195.1. Classification (NCBI taxonomy): domain Bacteria; kingdom Bacillati; phylum Actinomycetota; class Actinomycetes; order Kitasatosporales; family Streptomycetaceae; genus Streptomyces; species Streptomyces sp. NH27. Next base: position 5,231 of record NZ_JACEGK010000499.1, on the reverse strand, counting down.
CGTCCATACCACCGCCCCTCTTCCCACCCCCTGGAATCAACGCTGACAGCGGTTCCCGGGGCACGGCAAGCGGGTTTGGCGGTGTAGGGGCACTTCTCCGCCGATTCTCCGGAAATCTCATCCTCGGGGCGCAGCAGCCCTACTCCCGTGGTTGGAGACCGCCCGGCGACGTAGCCAGACCGAGTCGGGGTGGGGAGCAGACAGGGGCAACGGAACACGCCTGGGGCGCCTCGGTACGGGCCGACGCCGGGGAGCCGGGGTGCGTGCCGGCACCGCCGAGCTCATCAGGGTCAGCGCCCCAGCAACTCGCCGCCGTTGCACTGGAGGATCTCGCCGGTGACGAACCCCGCCTCCGGGGAGGCCAGGAAGAGCACCGCCGCCGCCACGTCCGCCGGTCGCCCGACCCGGCCGACCAAGGTGCGGCCGGCGCGCCGGGTCAGCTCCGCGTCATTGAGCCGCGAGCCGAAGAACTCGGTGCCCGCAACCGTCCCTGGAGCGACGATGTTGCACGTGACGCCCTGCGGGCCGAGTTGGGCGGCCAGGGAGTGGTTCCAGGCGTGCAGAGCGGCCTTGGAGGCCCCGTAGGAGCCACCGCCGCGCAGCGCGGCGACCGACGTCACGGTGACGACGCGGCCGCCGTCGGCGAAGCGGTCCCGCAGCGACTCGGTGAGCAGCACCGCCGTCAGGACGTTCCGCTCGAAATCGCCGCGCCAGCGGGCCAGCAGCCCGTGCGGTCCGGCGCCGACCGCCAGCTCGCGGCTGCCTGCGCTGTTGACCAGGACATCGATCCGCTCGGGCAGTTGCGACAGGACCGCCTCCACGTCATCGGGATCGGCCAGATCGCAGACGACGGGAGTGACATCGAGGCCACGCTCGGCACGCAACTCGTCCGCGGCGGCGTGCAGGACCTCGCGGCGGCGGCCGACGATCGTGACGCGGTGGCCGTCCTCCGCGAACCGGATCGCGATGGCCAGGCCGATGCCCGTGCCTCCGCCGGTCACCACGATGTTCCGGACCGCTGTCCCGTTCTCTGCCATATGCTCCGCCCCTCGAGGAGAAACAGCACGCTACGGGATCGCGCCGGACCGGCCGCGCGCGGGGTAGCCTGCGAAAACACCTTCCCCAAAGAGACGTAGATCACATCGCTTGGAACGTAACCATTACGGCGTTTCGTGGGTCTTATGTCTTGAACACCGGCCCCCGGCGGAGCCGGTGCGGGGGGTTGAGGTACGGTCCGTCTTGGGGGATGGACCGAGTTGCGTCGCCGGGGCGACGCCGGGGAGCTTGAGCGGCCCTCCCGGCCGTTTCGTCCCGGCTTGGCGCAGCCGCCGAAAAACGCCCGGTACGGACCCGTGGGGGGATCCGCTCCGGGAAACGGGAGCGCCCCGTGCCGGACCCGTGGGGGGATCCGTCGCGGGGCGCTCTCTTTACACGTGTGCCCAGGTCAGCGGGCCTCGACCGGGATGTAGTCACGGGTGACGACACCGGTGTAGATCTGCCGCGGCCGACCGATGCGGGAGCCGGGCTCCTTGATCATCTCGTGCCACTGGGCGATCCAGCCGGGCAGCCGCCCGAGCGCGAACAGCACGGTGAACATGCTGGTCGGGAAGCCCATCGCGCGGTAGATCAGGCCGGTGTAGAAGTCCACGTTGGGGTAGAGCTTGCGCGACACGAAGTAGTCGTCGCTGAGCGCGTGCTCCTCCAGCTTGAGCGCGATGTCCAGCAGCTCGTCGGACTTGCCGAGCGCCGAGAGGACGTCGTGCGCCGCCGCCTTGATGATCTTCGCCCGGGGGTCGAAGTTCTTGTAGACGCGGTGCCCGAAGCCCATGAGCTTCACGCCGTCTTCCTTGTTCTTCACCCGGCGGATGAAGGAGTCGACGTCGCCGCCCTCGGCCTTGATGCGCTCCAGCATCTCCAGCACCGACTGGTTCGCGCCACCGTGCAGCGGCCCCCACAGCGCACTGATGCCGGCGGAGATCGACGCGAACAGGTTCGCCTGCGAGGAGCCGACCAGCCGAACCGTGGACGTCGAACAGTTCTGCTCGTGGTCGGCGTGCAGGATGAGCAGCTTGTCCAGGGCGCTGACCACGACCGGGTCGAGTTCGTACTCCTCGGCCGGGACGGAGAAGGTCATCCGCAGGAAGTTCTCGACGTAGCCGAGGTCGTTGCGCGGGTAGACCACCGGCTGGCCGACGGACTTCTTGTACGCGTACGCCGCGATGGTCGGCAGCTTGGCGAGCAGCCGGATCGTGGACAGGTCGCGCTGCTCGGGGTCGAACGGGTTGTGGCTGTCCTGATAGAACGTCGACAGCGCGCTGACCACGGAGGACAGCATCGCCATCGGATGGGCGTCCTTCGGGAAGCCGTCGTAGAACCGTTTGACGTCCTCGTGCAGCAGCGTGTGCTGGGTGATCTGGCCCTGGAACTCCGAGAGCTGGTCGACAGTCGGCAGCTCACCGTTGATCAGCAGGTACGCGGTCTCCAGGAAGGACCCGCGCTCGGCGATCTGCTCGATCGGATACCCGCGGTAACGCAGGATGCCCTGCTCACCGTCGAGGAAAGTGATCGCGGACTTGTACGCCGCGGTGTTGCCGTAGCCGCTGTCCAGGGTGACCAGCCCGGTGTCGGCACGCAGCTTGCCGATGTCGAAGCCCTTGTCGCCGACGGTGCTGTCCACAACGGGGTAGCTGTATTCGCCGTCCCCGTACCGCAGTACTACAGAGTTGTCGCTCACGTCATTCCCTCACCGACGGTTTTGCCTCTTCTTCGAGGTGCCCTGACTACGACCACTGTCCCCCATTTGGCACTGGGGTGTGCACTCGGGGTCGGCCATCGGGCCGAAAAGTGGCACGGAGTGCCTATTTTGCGCCCAGATCAAGCCGATGGTCGAGAGCGGTGAAGCGGCGACCCGCGGAGACCGTACGCACCGCCTGCCCGATCGCCCGACGGGAGCCGACCAGCACGACCAGGCGTTTCGCCCGCGTGACGGCGGTGTAAAGCAGGTTGCGCTGGAGCATCATCCAGGCGCCGGTAGTGACGGGGATCACCACCGCCGGATACTCGCTGCCCTGCGACCGGTGGATCGTGACCGCGTAGGCGTGCGTCAGCTCATCCAGCTCGTCAAAGTCGTATCCGATCTCCTCGTCCTCGTCGGTCCGCACCGTCAGGCGCTGTTCGACCACGTCGAGGCCGGTGACCACACCCACGGTGCCGTTGAAGACACCGTTGGCACCCTTGTCGTAGTTGTTCCGGATCTGGGTGACCTTGTCGCCGACCCGGAAGGTGCGGCCGCCGAACCGGCGCTCGGCCACATCCGGGCGGGCCGGCGTGACGGCCTGCTGGAGCAGCCCGTTGAGCACACCCGCGCCAGCCGGACCGCGGTGCATGGGAGTGAGCACCTGGACGTCGCGGCGCGGGTCGAGACCGAACCTGGCCGGAATTCGCCGGGCCACCACATCCACCGTCAGCCTGGCCGCCTCTTCCGAGTCCTCCTCGGCAAAGAGGAAGAAATCGGCCAGTCCCTGGGTGACCGGCGACACCCCCGAGTTGATCCGGTGCGCGTTCGTCACCACACCGGACTGCTGGGCCTGCCGGAAGATACGGGTGAGCCGCACGGCCGGGACCGGCCCGCCAGGCGTCAGCAGGTCCCGCAGCACCTCCCCCGCACCCACACTCGGCAACTGGTCCACATCACCGACGAACAGCAGGTGCGCCCCGGGTGGCACTGCCTTCACCAGCTTGTTCGCCAGCAACAGGTCCAGCATCGACGCCTCGTCGACCACCACCAGGTCCGCGTCGAGCGGCCGGTCACGGTCATAGGCCGCATCGCCGCCCGGCTTGAGTTCGAGCAGGCGGTGCACGGTCGACGCGGCGGCCCCGGTCAACTCGGCAAGCCGCTTGGCGGCCCTGCCGGTGGGCGCGGCGAGCACCACCTTGGCCTTCTTGGCCGTGGCGAGGGCGACCACGGAGCGCACTGTGAACGACTTGCCGCAGCCCGGGCCACCGGTGAGCACCGCGACCTTCTGCGTGAGCGCCAGACACACCGCCTCCTGCTGCTCCGGGGCAAGGTCCGCGCCGGTCTTGTCGGCGAGCCAGGCAAGCGCCTTGTCCCAGGCCACGTCCTGGAAGGCGGGCATACGGTCCTCCGGGCCGCGCAGCAGCCGCAGCACCTGGGCGGCGAGTGCTATCTCCGCGCGGTGGAACGGCACCAGGTACACCGCCTTGATCGGCTCGCGGTCGCCGTCGGGCGATGGCACGCGCTCGCGCACCACCCCCTCCTCGTCGGCCAACTCCCCCAGGCACTCGATCACCAGGCCGGTGTCCACCTGGAGCAACTTCACCGCATCGGCTATCAGCCGCTCCTCGGGCAGGAAGCAGTTGCCGCCGTCGGTGGCCTGCGAAAGGGCGTACTGGAGGCCGGCCTTGACCCGCTCGGGGCTGTCGTGCGGGATTCCCACCGCTTGCGCGAGCCGATCGGCGGTCAGGAACCCGATGCCCCACACTTCGGAGGCAAGGCGATACGGCTGGTTCTTCACCACGGAGATCGAGGCGTCGCCGTAACTCTTGTAGACCCGCACGGCGATGGACGTGGACACTCCCACGCCTTGGAGGAAGACCATCACCTCCTTGATCGCCTTCTGCTCCTCCCACGCGGCGGCGATCAGCTTCGTCCGCTTCGGCCCGAGTCCCGGCACCTCGACCAGGCGGGCGGTCTCAGTTTCGATGACCTCCAGCGTGTCGGTACCGAAGTGATCCACGATGCGCTCGGCGATGCGCGGCCCGATCCCCTTGATCAGTCCCGAACCGAGGTAGCGGCGGATGCCCTGGATCGTGGCCGGCAGGACCGTCGTGTAGTTCTCCACCGTGAACTGCTTGCCGTACTGAGGGTGGGAGCCCCAACGGCCGTGCATCCGCAGGGACTCGCCGGGCTGCGCGCCGAGCAGGGCACCGACCACCGTGAGCAGATCGCCGGAACCACGGCCGGTGTCGACACGCGCAACCGTGTAGCCGTTGTCCTCGTTGGCGTACGTGATCCGCTCGAGGACGCCCTCCAGAACCGAAAGGTGCGGCGCCTCACCCATCTGCGGGCTCCCTTCAGACTGGTCGGTGATCTGCTCCGATGGTACCCGCAGTGACCGACAGCGCGACGACCGTCACCCGCGCGGCTGTGGACACAGGCAGGGGGAAAACGAGAGGGGTCCGGCCGAAGCCGGACCCCTCTTCCCTCCCCC
>NZ_JACEGK010000498.1:0-6013 GCF_056859195.1 Streptomyces sp. NH27 | reverse complement strand
GCCGCCACCGGGGAGACGGTACGGCTGTGACCGCCCCGAAGAGGTGGTCCCGTCGTCGGCGGAACTTGCGGTTCGGGGTGGGCGGCTGGGGGTAACTCCCTTCCGCTCCTTGGGTGTTGCCGTGCTTCCGTGAACGGGGCCACCCCGGAGGGTCAGGGGCACCGCACCTACGCCCCCTTGAACTCCTGGCGCTGGCGGCCCAATCCGTCGATGCTCAGCTCGACCACGTCCCCGGGCTTGAGGTACGGCTTCGGCTCGGGCTGGCCGAGCGCCACCCCGGCAGGGGTACCCGTGTTGATCACGTCCCCGGGGTAGAGCGTCATGAACTGGCTGAGGTAGCACACCACTTCGGCCACCGGGAAGATCTGACTCGCGGTCGAGCCGTCCTGCCTCAACTCGCCGTTCACCCAGAGCTTCAGCGGCAGCGCCTGCGGGTCCGGCACCTCGTCCGCGGTGACCAGCCAGGGGCCGAGCGGGTTGAACGTCTCGCAGTTCTTGCCCTTGTCCCACTGCCCGCCGCGCTCGATCTGGAAGGCCCGCTCGGACACGTCGTGCGCCACCGCGTACCCCGCGACGGCCGCCATCGCCTCCTCGTGCGAGGCGGCGTACCGCAGTTCGCGCCCGATGACCACCGCCAACTCCACCTCCCAGTCGGTCTTCTCGCTGCCGCGCGGCACCAGCACGGTGTCGTCGGGACCGACCACGGTGTCCGGCGCCTTCATGAACACCACGGGCTCGGAGGGCGGTTGGGCGCCCGTCTCCTCGGCATGGTCGTGGTAGTTCAGCCCGATGCAGACGATCTTGCCGATGGCGGCCAGCGGCGGGCCGATCCGCTCCGCGGGGTCCAGCGCGGGCAACGTGCCCTCGGCCTCCGCCGCGGCGATCCGCGCGAGTGCGGCCGGGTCGGCGAGCAGCGCTCCGTCGATCTCGGGCACGATCCCACTGAGGTCCCGCGGAACGCCTTCGCGGTCCAGCAGGGCCGGGCGCTCCGCCCCGGCGGGTCCGACACGCAACAGCTTCACAGGTGCACTCCATACGTGGTTCGGGGTTCACCGACCCCCTGGAGGGCGCCTCCGGCGGGGGGACGGGCCACCCTGCCCTTGCCAGGTCATCGGATGTCTCCCCCGATCCTCCCCGCGAAGAGCCCGAACCGTCAACGTCCTGCGGCGCCCTATTCCGACCGGCTCGTCCGGCTATGCGCCGTTGCGCTCGCGGCTCGTCCCCGGCCAACGGCCGCCGGCCTGCTGGGAGGTGACCGTCCTGCCGCGAAAACAGCCGCACCGGCCCAAGGGCGCCCCGGGGGGTCAGCGGCGCCCCCACCGGGACCTTTCGGGGATAGCCGAAGAGGCACGACACCCCCACCACGGAGCCGTGATCATCGGACCAGGGGCCGCTCGCAGACAGGGAGCCGGCCCGTCAACGGAGGGAAGAACACCATGCGAAGGATCGCGAAGGCCGCGACCGCACTCGTCTTCACGGCCGCGGTGGCGGCGACCACCGCCGGCACCAGCAGCGCCCAGGCCGCGGGCAGCACCGTGGAGGGCTGCAAGTACGGCTACGTCTGCATCTACCCGGAGAACGCCGGCTGGAACGACGGCCACCCGTCGCTGACGTACTACACGTACGGCGCCCACAACCTGAGCAACCAGTTCGGCAACCACATCGTCTACAACAACCAGACCGGCAGCGCGACCATGCGCACCTGCACCGGCTCCAACGGCACCGGCTGCCAGGGCTACCTCAACGCGAACACGTACATGGTCAAGGACCTCACCCCGATCAACTCGATCACCCTGGAGCCCTGACCCGACCGGCGGGGAGCAGGCCCGGCCTCCATGTGCTGGCCGGTCCTACTCCCCGCCACGCAGCAGCGCCGTACCGAGCGGGGCCAGCGTGTGCACCACGCTCCCGCCCCGCCGCCGGCTCATCACCAGCCCCGCCTCGCGCAGCGCGCTGACGTGACCGCTGGCGGTGGCCGCCGACACGGCGAGCCGCACCGCGAGTTCCCCGGTTGTCGCGCTCGGCGCGAGGGCGAGCAGGACGCGGGCACGGGTGCGCCCCAGCAGCGTGGCCAGCGCCCGCGCCCGATGCCCGCCGGGTCCGTCGTGTCCGCCCGATCCACCGTTCGCACCGTGCCGCGCCGAAGCCGCACCGTCCGCCGGATAGACCAGCACCTGCGGCAGCCGCGGATCGGCCAGCGCGACCGGCATCCGGTGGCAGAACCGGGAGGGCACCAGCCGCAACCCGCGGCCACCGAGGTGGAGTTCGCGGTGCACCGGGTAGACGACGGTGAGCGTCGGCGGCTCCCAACGCGCGTACGGCACCAGCGACGCGAGCAGCCCGTGCACCCCGCCGTCCCGCAGCGCCCGTGCGCGTACCGCGCGGTCGGACTCGACCAGCGCCTCCGTCGCACTCCAGCCCGGCACGATCATCGTCCGGTACAACCGGCCCACCGCGTCGGCGAATTCGGCCAGCGCGGCACGGTCGCCGCGAGCGATGTCCCGGCACCAGGGGTACACGGTCCTGCACCGGAACGTACGGGCCATCTCGTCGGCGAGGACGCCGCTGGGGGTGCCCCGCAGCGCGTCCAACCCGTCGGCGATCCCGCCCGCCGAAGCGCCCGGCGTGAGAAAGTCCGGGAAGTAGCCGGCCCGGGCCGGGGCCAGGGTCTGCACCGCGCGCAGCGCCCCCTCCAACCGTGCGCCGCCCAGCTCCGCGCGGGCCCGCTGCCGCCAGTCCGCGAACGTCGCGTGGCCGCCGCGTGCGGTCGCCGACAACTGCTGTGCGCCCAGCAGGGTTTCCCAGAGCGGGTCCAGCCCGCTCGCCACCTCGACCCGTGCGATGTCGCGGTCGGTGAAGTGAATCCGAAGCATGCGTTTCCTCGACGCCCTCCGGTGCCCGCGGCGCCCCCGTACGTACGCCGCGCTCCCGTAGCCCGGAGCGACGGCCCCCACGATGGCCTGCCGGCCGGGCCGACGAAAGAGCGAATCACGCCAAACGTTTCAATCGCGAGCAAAACGGATTATCGCTTCGGCCCCACTCTGCGCCATCGCGGTTCCGCCCGTGGGGAACGCCAGGTGATGCAGACCGATCATGCCGGCCGCCGCCGCGATCTCCCCCGTACTCTTCGCCGGCGTCCCGGTCACTGCATGGTCCGGCCGGTTACTGACGCCCTGGGGAGTAGCTAAGCTGGCGCGGTTGCGGCCCCGACGTGCCGTGCGTGCCTGACGAGGGGACGGACATGACCGGTTACGAGGACAGACTGGTGGCCATGCTCGCCGGCCTCCGCGGGAACGAGGCCATCACGCTGTACGACGCGAAGGAGGGCCCCCTTGCTACCTGGCTCACCGGGCCCGAGCACGCGCTTGAGGTCATCAGGAAGTTCGCGGGCCTGACCCTCGCCCCGTCCATGGCCGGCAACTTCCACCGGTACGACGGCCTCAGCTGCTACTGGAGGGCGACCGAGGACACCACCATCGGCGGCGAGCTAGGGCTCAACCATCTGGTGAACGTCTGCGTGGGCTCGGTTCCCCACACGGTATCCGAAGCGGACTGGCCGGCGTCGGCGCGCGAACCCTACGAACTGGTTGCCCACATTTCCGAAGTCGGCGGCCCGGAGGTCGAGGAGGGCGAGTACCTCGAACTCCTCGTCCACGGCTTCGACGGCACAGCTCAGACCGGGGACGGCGCGATCGCCGGGTTCAGGGCCGAGGACGACGTCGTCCTCGACGCGTCCGGGCACCCTGAGATCTGGTACTCCGTCAACACCTCACACACCCTCGTACGCCTCGACCTCAGCTATCCCGAGTACCTGGAGACGCTGCTGCTCACCCGGGGCCTGCACGGTTGGCAGTACCTCTTCGCCGATCCGCACGACCCCGGCTTCCCAGAGTACTTCCACCTGGACATCGGCCCCCACCTCGACTTCATCGCGCGGGCCTTCCCCCACGACGACTTCTCCGCGCTGCGGGCCCGGTACGAGGCTTTCACCCGAGCCCGCAAGGACGACTGACCGAGCTCACGACCCGCCGCGGTCCGACGCGGTCCGGCGCGGGAAGGACGCGCGGAGCAGCGCGTAGAGGGTGTCCGAGGTGCGGGATACGGTTGCGTCGCATGCCAGTGATCACTGACCTCGATGCCATGCTGCGCCGACCGGCCTTCTGGTCCGCCTACTACGGCGGAAGTATTGCGGACACCGAGGACGAGGACGGCGCGGTCTTTCTCGGCCGCGTGCTGGGCGCCGATCCCGGGGCAGTGGTCCGGCGCGATCGGGGTGACCGACGAATGGGTGGTCGGTACCACCTGCCGCCGGCCATCGAAGACAGGGACCGCCGGCCCGGAGTGGCAGTACGCCATGGTGGGTGTCGACCGCGGCCGCCGAAAGATCGCCTGGACCTTCACGGCACCCGGGCGTCTCGCCTCGCACGGCGTGGTCCTCGACGGTCGGACGGCCTACTCGGTGGGCTATGACGACCGCGACGCCACGCTCTACGCGGTCGACCTCACGAGTGGGGCTCGGCGGTGGCACTATCCGTTGGGCCGCTCCACCTGCCTACCAGTCGTCGCGGATGGAACGGTGTACGTCTCGACCACTGATGGAGCGCTGCTGGCCCTGGCCGGCCCATCGGGCAACTGACGCCCCCCTTGCCCACGTTGGTCCCTCGACCGGCAGAACAGGGGCACCCGGGGGTCAGCCGCCCGGATGCCCCTGTTCTGTCGGGGGCGCCCGGGGGGTTCAGCCGCCCGCCACGCGGGAGATCGCGTAGATGACAAGCCCGGCCATCGCGCCGACGACGGTCCCGTTGATCCGGATGAACTGGAGGTCGCGCCCCACGTGCGCCTCGATCTTGCGGGAGGTCTGCTCCGCGTCCCACCCGGCGACGGTCTCGCTGATGAGCGAGGTGATCTCGTCACGATAGGTGGTGACGAGATAGGTCGCCGCGTCCTCCAGCCACCCATCGACCTTGGCCTGGAGCCGCGCATCGCCACTCAACCGTGCACCGAGCGCCAGCAGGGACGTCCGCGCCCGCCGCCGCAACTCGCTGCGCTCGTCATCAGCCGCGGCCACCACCATCGCCCGTACCGAACCCCACGTGCTGGCGATGAGATCCTGCACCTCGCTGCGCGCCAGCAGATCCCTCTTGAGCCGCTCCACCCGCGCCCGGATGTCCGGGTCGGACTGGAGTTCGGCCGCGAAGTCCCCGAGGAAACGGTCGACCGCGCCACGCGCCGGATGCCCCGGGGAGTCCCGCATCTCCGTGACGAACCGCAGCAACTCCTTGTAGACGCGCTCACCGATCCTGCGGTCCACGAACCTCGGCGTCCAGCCGGGCGCCCCGCCCTGCACGGCCACCATCACGGAGTCGCCGTGCTCCACCAGCCAGTCGTGGGCGCGTACGCACACCAGGTCCACCAGCCGCTTGTGGCCGCCGTCGGCGACGATCCGCTCCAGCAGCTTGCCGAGGCCCGGGCCGATCTCCTGTGCCTCGGCCCGCCGGGTGATCGCCTCGCCGACGACCGCCTGCACATCGGAGTCGCGCAGCACCCGCAGCGCGCCGCGCAGCGCGGCCGCCGCCTGCTCGGTGACCTTGTCGGCGTTGGCCGGTTCGGCCAGCCAGTTGCCCAGCCGCGCCCCGATGCCGACCGTGCGCAGCCGGGTCCGTACGACGTCGGCGGAGAGGAAGTTCTCCCCGACGAAGTCGCCGAGGCTCTCACCCAGCGCGTCCTTCTTCGTCGGGATGATCGCGGTGTGCGGGATCGGCAGGCCCAGCGGGCGGCGGAAGAGCGCGGTGACCGCGAACCAGTCCGCGAGCGCACCCACCATGCCCGCCTCGGCGGCCGCCGCCACGTAGCCCGCCCAGCCGCCCTCGCCGTGCGCACCGGCCAACTTCGCCAGGCCGTACACCACGGTCGCGACCAGCAGGAAGCCGGTCGCGATCAGCTTCACCCGGCGTACGCCGGCCCGCCGCGCCTCGTCCGGGTCGGCGCCCGGACCCGCCCCCGGGCCGCCCCC
>NZ_JACEGK010000497.1:0-6022 GCF_056859195.1 Streptomyces sp. NH27 | reverse complement strand
GCTCGTCGCGGGCAGCGGTCCCGAGGCCGCCGCCGTCGCCGACCTGCTCGCCGCGCTCGGCGCCGGCGTCGCCCCGGTCCAGATACTCACCCCGACCGGCCCGACGCCGGCGCAGGCCCGTTGGACCCTGCCCGGTTGGACCGGCCCGCTCGACCTCCTGCTCCTGCTCAGCGAGCACGGCACGGAACAGGGCCTCACCGACCTCGTCGAGCAGGCGTACCGCCGCGGTTGCACCGCCGCCGCCGTCACGCCCGCCAAAGCTCCGCTCGCCGAGGCCGTCGGACAGGTCCACGGCATGGCGCTGCCCTTCGCCGGCCCGGGCAGTGGCTTCGACTCCGCCGGTGGCGCCGCCGTGGCCGCCACCGACACCGGCGCGTTCTGGGCGCTACTCACCCCGGTACTGGCCCTCATCGGCCGGATCGGTCTGATCAGCGCACCCATCAGCGCCCTCCAAGCAGTCGCCGACCGGCTCGACGCGATCGCCACCCGCTGCGGCCCGGCTGTCGCGACCTACACCAATCCGGCCAAGACCCTCGCCGCCGAACTCGACGACTCCCTGCCCCTGTTGTGGAGCCAGGGACCTGTCGCCGCCGCCGGTGCGCGCCGTTTCGCGACCGTGCTCGCCACCCGCGCCGGGCGGCCCGCGCTCGCCGCCGAACTGCCCGCCGCCCTCACCGCTCACGGCCCCCTGCAGGCCGGCGCCCACGCCCTGGCCGGCGACCCCGACGACTTCTTCCGCGACCGGGTCGAGGACACCCAGGAGCTGCGGCTGCGCATCGTCATGCTCCAGGAAGCCCCCGACCAGCCCGGCTCCGCGGCACCCGCCGCGCGCGAGCAGGCATACGCCCACGACACCCCGCTCAGCGAGATCACCGCTCCCGGCGGTACCCCGCTCGACATCGCAGCCGAACTCCTTGCCCTCACCGACTTCGCCGCCGCATACCTGGCCGTCGCCTCGACCGAGAGACCATGACCGGAATGAATCGCCTCACCAACACCATCCGCCCCTACGCCTGGGGCTCCACCACCGCGATCCCTGAACTCCTCGGCACCTCGCCCACCGGCGAGCCCCAAGCCGAACTGTGGATGGGTGCCCACCCCGGCGCGCCCTCCCGCATCGACCGCGGCCAGGGCCCCGTCACCCTCGACGCCGTCATCGACACCGACCCCACCGGCGAACTCGGCGTAGCCGCCGTCAAGCGCTTCGGTCCCCACCTGCCCTTCCTGTTCAAGGTTCTCGCCGCAGGTGCGCCCCTCTCCCTCCAGGTCCACCCCGACCTTGCCCAGGCGGCGGCGGGCTACGCCGACGAGGAGGCCCGCGGGATTCCCCTGGATGCTCCGCACCGCAACTACAAGGACGCCAACCACAAGCCCGAGATGATGGTCGCGCTGTCCCCCTTCGACGGCCTGTGCGGATTCCGCCGGCCCGCCGAAGCCGCCGACCTCATCGACGCACTCGGCGTCCCCACTCTCACGCCCTACGTCGACATCCTCCGCGCCCACCCCGAGGACCGGGCCCTGCGCGAGGTCCTCGCGGCCGTGCTCGGCGCGGACCCCGACGCCATGGCCGACACGGTCCGCGCCGCCACCGAGGCCGCCGCCCGCCTCGCAGCGACCCCCGGCGCTCCCCACGCCGACGCCTACGCCGCCTACGCCAAGGCCGCCCACAGCTTCCCCGGCGACCGGGGCATCATCGCCGCGATGCTGCTCAACTACGTACGCCTGCAACCCGGCGAAGCCCTCTACCTCGGTGCCGGCGTCCCGCACGCCTACCTTGACGGCCTCGGCGTCGAGATCATGGCCAACTCCGACAACGTCCTGCGCTGCGGCCTCACCCCCAAGCACATCGACGTACCCGAACTCCTGCGCATCGTCCGCTTCGAGGCCGGCGACCCGGGTGTACTTCGCCCCGAGGCCACCCCCGACGGCGAGGAGCTCTACCCGGCCCCAATCGACGAGTTCCGGCTCTCCCGCTGCCTGCTCGCTCCCGGCGCCGACCCCCGCACACTGCCCGCCGGCACCCCGCAGATCCTGCTGTGCACCAGCGGCGAGATCCGCCTGCGCACCGTCGACGCTCCCCATACCGCCTCCTCTCCTGCTACCACGCTCACCCTTGCGCAAGGCGAATCCGCCTACGTCCCAGCCGGCGAACGCACCGAACTCACCGGCCAGGGCACCCTCTTCCGGGCGACCGTGACCGCATAGCCCCCCTGACGCACCGCCAGACAACCAGGACACCGGGGCAGGGCTCTGCGAGAATGCCCGTCCGCAGCGCCCGAACCGGCGGGTGCCGAGCGCCCGCCGACCGAGCCGACCGAAGGGACACCCACCACCAATGAGCGCGTCAGGCGGAAGTAAGGCGATCATCGCGGCCCTCAGCGCCAACCTCGCGATCGCCGTCGCCAAGTTCGTCGCCTTCGCGTTCAGTGGCTCGTCCTCGATGCTCGCCGAAGGCGTGCACTCAGTGGCCGACTCAGGCAACCAGGCGCTTCTGCTCATCGGCGGCAAGAAGGCCAAGCGCGCCGCGAGCGAGGAACACCCCTTCGGCTACGGTCGCGAACGCTACGTCTACGCCTTCCTCGTCTCGATCGTCCTGTTCTCCGTCGGCGGCATGTTCGCCCTCTACGAGGGCTACGAGAAGGTCCGCCACCCGCACCCGGTCGACCACTGGTACTGGCCGGTCGGCGTCCTGGTCTTCGCGATCCTCGCCGAGGGCTCCTCCTTCCGCACCGCGATGAAGGAGTCCAACCACACCCGCGGCGATCTGTCCTGGACCGAGTTCATCCGCCGCGCCAAGGCACCCGAACTCCCCGTCGTCCTACTGGAGGACTTCGGCGCCCTGATCGGACTTGCCCTCGCCCTGGCCGGCGTCGGTATCGCCCTCGCCACCGGCAGCGGTGTCTGGGACGGCATCGGCACCCTGTGCATCGGAACTCTCCTCATCTGCATCGCACTTGTCCTCGCCGCCGAGACCAAGTCCCTGCTGATCGGCGAAGCCGCCAGCGCCGAGATCATCGACCGCATCCGGGCCTCCATCGCCGACGGCGACACCGTCACCGGCGTCATCCACATGCGCACGCTCCACCTCGGCCCGGAAGAACTCCTGGTCGCCGCCAAGATCGCCGTGGACCACGACGACACCGCCGCCCAGGTCGCCGCCGCCATCGACGCGGCCGAGGAGCGCATCCGCGCCGCTGTGCCGATCGCCCGCGTCATCTATCTCGAACCCGACATCTACAGCGCGGCCGCCGCCGCGGCGGGCCCCGACCCCGATCAAACGCCCGGCGGCCGCTGACCGCGACTCCCTGCGGCAGATACGCCGTGCGGTGTAGATTCATACCTAGCCAGACGTCGCTGCTGATGGCGGTCGGGCGGTCACCGCACAACGACCGGCCGAGGGAGAGAGGGCCTCCGACGGATTGCGCTGCCACATGGGGACAGGTGTGTCCGTAGTTCTCGGCACGCCATGCCGCGCGGCAGCGCCGTGTCCACGTCCACCTCGACAGCCACGAGGAGCAGCCCGTATGACCACCACCGCCACCGACTTCAAGGTCGCGGACCTTTCCCTTGCCGCATTCGGTCGCAAGGAGATCGCCCTCGCCGAGCACGAGATGCCCGGCCTGATGTCTCTGCGCTCCGAGCACGCCGCGGCCCAGCCGCTGGCAGGCGCCCGCATCACCGGCTCGCTGCACATGACCGTGCAGACCGCCGTCCTCATCGAGACCCTCGTCGCCCTCGGCGCGCAGGTCCGCTGGGCGTCCTGCAACATCTTCTCCACCCAGGACCACGCTGCCGCGGCCATCGCCGTCGGCCCCGAGGGCACCGCCGACAACCCGCAGGGTGTCCCCGTCTTCGCCTGGAAGGGCGAAACCCTCGAAGAGTACTGGTGGTGCACCGAGCAGGCCCTGACCTGGCCGAACACCCCCACCGGTGGACCGAACATGATCCTGGACGACGGCGGCGACGCCACACTCCTGGTGCACAAGGGTGTCGAGTTCGAGAAGGCCGGCGCAGTCCCGGCCACCGCCGCCGACGACAGCGAGGAATACGGCTACATCCTCGACCTGCTGCGCCGCACCATCTCCGCGAGCCCGCAGAAGTGGACCCAACTCGCCTCCGAGATCCGTGGCGTCACCGAAGAGACCACCACAGGCGTCCACCGTCTGTACGAGATGCAGCAGGACGGCACGCTGCTCTTCCCGGCGATCAACGTCAACGACGCGGTCACCAAGTCGAAGTTCGACAACAAGTACGGCTGCCGCCACTCGCTCGTCGACGGCATCAACCGCGCCACCGACGTCCTCATCGGCGGCAAGGTCGCCGTGATCTGCGGATACGGCGACGTCGGCAAGGGCTGCGCCGAGTCGCTGCGCGGCCAGGGCGCCCGCGTCATCATCACCGAGATCGACCCGATCTGCGCGCTCCAGGCCGCGATGGACGGATACCAGGTCGCTACCCTCGACGACGTCGTCGAGACCGCCGACATCTTCGTCACCACCACCGGCAACCGCGACATCATCATGGCCTCCGACATGACCCGGATGAAGCACCAGGCGATCGTCGGCAACATCGGCCATTTCGACAACGAGATCGACATGGCCGGCCTTGCCAAGATCCCCGGCATCGTCAAGGACGAGGTCAAGCCGCAGGTCCACACCTGGACCTTCCCCGAGGGCAAGACGCTCATCGTGCTCTCCGAGGGCCGTCTGCTGAACCTCGGCAACGCGACCGGTCACCCCTCCTTCGTGATGTCCAACTCCTTCACGGACCAGACGCTGGCCCAGATCGAGCTGTTCACCAAGCCCGAGGAGTACCCGATCGGGGTCTACGTGCTCCCGAAGCACCTCGACGAGAAGGTCGCCCGCCTCCACCTGGACGCGCTGGGCGTCAAGCTCACCACGCTCCGGCCCGAGCAGGCGTCCTACATCGGCGTCAAGGTCGAGGGCCCCTACAAGCCGGACCACTACCGCTACTGACCGGCGAAGCCGCGCACCCGCGCGACTCACCAAGCGGCGAACAGATCCACCGCGCACCGGCCCCCGTCTCGCCCGCGAGGCGGGGGCCTTGCCAGACCCCGAAACCGGACGATGCCCCGCGGCCGCTACTCCTTCTACGACACGCATGACCACACTCCCCTGGGTGCAGAACACTTCCACTGCGCCACCGGACCCTCCGGCTGGCGCTACACCGCGCAGACCACTACGCCCGAAGGCGCACACGCGGGATCGATCGACCTCACCATCGACGACCTCGGCCGTCCCATCCGTCTCGAACTGCACGCCGCCGCATGGCAGGTCCGCGCAGCCGCGCTGGACGGCGTCACCTGGGTCAGAACGGACCCCACCGGCGAGCACGCCCAAGAAGGCAACGCACCCGCGCACGCGTTCACCGGTCTATCGCCGGCGTTCCTGATCGCCACCGCCCGGTTGCTGCGCCTCGAACCGGGCGCGCCAGCCACCCGCGTACGTCTCGTGTCATTCCAGGCCCCCGTCCTCGCACCGCTCACCGTCGACCAGTCCTGGTCGCTCCTCACAAGGACAGCACATTCCACGGACAGCGGTTTGCTGCCTGTGGATAACTTCCGCGTGGACGACCTCGCCACCGGCGACCGGCACGACGTTCACCTCGCCGGCGACGTGGTCCTGGCCGCGCCGGGCATCGAGCTGGAGGACCTCGACACGCCCCCGTCCACCTTCGGCTGATTTGACGCGTGCCGAGGCGGGATGTAGGTTTGAACGGTTGTCGCGAACCGGACCCGTCCGGGATGAACGTGCGAGAACCTTGCCTCTTCGCTTGTCGAAGGCACCAACACCCAGTCGAGAGAAATCTTGAGTCGGGCATCCGTGTCTCCGAAAGGCGGGTGGTAATTCCGACCGAAAAGCTTCTGCTAAGGTTGGAACACAACGAAGGGAAAGCCCGGAGGGGCCCGGAAGGGTCGCTGATGGCAGCTTCCGTTTCTTGAGAACTCAACAGCGTGCCAAAAGTCAACGCCAGATATGTTGATACCCCGTTCCGATCGGTT
>NZ_JACEGK010000496.1:0-6049 GCF_056859195.1 Streptomyces sp. NH27 | reverse complement strand
AGACAGCCATCCGCAAGAGCCTCGGGGGAGCGCTGTCGGACCTGGAGTGGACGGTGAGCGCGTACACCCTCACCTTCGCGGTGCTGCTGATGTTCGGCGCCGCGCTCGGTGACCGTTTCGGCCGGCGCCGGCTCTTCCTCGTCGGCATCACCATCTTCACCGGTGCGTCGGCCGCCGCCGCGCTCTCCTCCGGCATCGACGCGCTGATCGCCGCGCGGGCGCTCCAGGGCGTGGGCGGCGCGATCATGATGCCGCTCACCCTGACCCTGCTGACCGCGGCGGTCCCGAAGGAGAAGCGCGGGATGGCGTACGGGATCTGGGGCGCCGTCAACGGCCTCGCGGTCGCCTGCGGCCCGCTGATCGGCGGCTCCCTCACCCAGCACATCTCCTGGCACTGGATCTTCTGGCTGAACGTCCCGATCGGTCTGGCCCTGCTGCCGCTGGCCCGGCTGAAGCTGCGCGAGTCCCACGCCCCCGACGCCCGGCTGGACTTCCGCGGCACCGCACTGATCAGCCTCGGCCTGTTCGGTATCGTCTACGCCCTGGTCAGCGCGAACGACCACGGCTGGAGCAGCAGCCGGGTGCTGGCCGGACTGATCGGCGGCGGCATCCTGGTGGCGGCGTTCGTCCGGCACGGCTTCACCGCGAAGCGGCCCATGGTGCCGATGCGGATGTTCGCCAACCGCGGCTTCGCGGCGACCAACGCGACGAACATGCTGATGTTCGTCGGCATGTTCGGCTCGATCTTCCTGCTCAGCCAGTTCCTCCAGACCGTCGTCGGGTACGGCCCCACCGAGGCGGGGCTGCGGATGCTGCCCTGGACCGGCATGCCGATGATCGTCTCGCCGTTCGCGGGCTACCTCGCCGACCGGATCGGCGGACGGGTGGTCGTCGCCACCGGACTGGCCTTCCAGGCCATCGGCCTGGGCTGGTTCGCGTCGATCATCTCGACGGACATCTCCTACGCCGCGCAGCTGCCCGCGCTGATCATCAGCGGCGTCGGGATGGCGCTGTTCTTCGCCCCCGCCACCACTTTGATGATGGGCACGGTGAAGGAGTCGGAGCATGGGATCGCCTCCGGCACCAGCAACTCGCTGCGGGAGGTCGGCGGGGCGCTCGGTATCGCGATGCTCAGCACGATCTTCTCCTCGCACGGCGGCTACCAGTCCCCGGCGGCCTTCGTGAACGGCCTCACCCCGGCGCTGTGGGTCGGCGCGTCGATCCTGGCGCTCGGGATGGTCACGGCACTGTGCAACCCGACACGACGTGCGCTCGCCGCCAAGGGTCCGGCGCGGGACGTGGAGGACCCGCGGGGCGCGGCCGAGCCGGCGTTGAGCGCGCGGTAGCGACCCCCTGACGGGCAGCGGGACACGGAGCCTGACTTTCTCCCGGGACGGAAAACCTTTCCCGGGGGAAAGTTAGGCTTTCCGCGTGGATGTAACGGAGAACGCCGAGCTCGCGCCGCTGACCACCTTCCGGTTGGGAGGCCCGGCCCGGCGGCTGGTGACCGCGCGGACCGACGAGGACGTGGTGGCGGCGGTACGTGCGGCGGACGCGCGCGGCGAACCCGTCCTGCTGGTCGGCGGCGGCAGCAACCTGGTGATCGCCGACGAGGGCTTCGACGGCACCGCCGTCCGGATCGCCACCCGGGGGGTGGCGCTGCACGGCACCGCGATGGAGCTGGCGGCGGGCGAGGTGTGGTCGGACGCGGTGGCCCGGACCGTCGAGGCGGGCCTGGCCGGGGTGGAGTGCCTGGCCGGCATCCCGGGGTCGGCCGGCGCGACGCCGATCCAGAACGTGGGCGCGTACGGCCAGGAGGTGTCGGCCACGATCACCGAGGTGGTCGCGTACGACCGGCGGCGCGACGAGGTCGTCACCCTGCCGAGCGCCGAGTGTGCCTTCGCCTACCGCCACAGCCGCTTCAAGGCGGACCCGGCGCGGCACGTGGTGCTGCGGGTGCGGTTCGCGCTGGAGGACGCGGGCGGGCTGTCGGCGCCGCTGAAGTACCCCGAGACCGCGCGGGCGCTCGGCGTCGAGGCCGGCGACCGGGTGCCGCTCGGCAGGGCCCGTGAGACGGTGCTGGCGCTGCGGGCGGGCAAGGGGATGGTGCTCGATCCCGCGGACCACGACACCTGGTCCGCCGGGTCGTTCTTCACCAATCCCGTGCTGAGTTCGGCCGAGCACGCGGAGTTCCTGGTGCGGGTGAAGGAGCGGCTCGGCGCGGAGGTCATTCCGCCCGCGTACCCGGCCGACGCCGACCATGTGAAGACCTCCGCGGCCTGGCTGATCGACAAGGCGGGGTTCACCAAGGGGTACGGCGCCGGGCCGGCCCGGATCTCCACGAAGCACACGCTCGCGCTGACCAATCGTGGTGCGGCCACCACGGCCGACCTGCTGACGCTCGCCCGTGAGGTCCGTGACGGCGTTCACGACGCGTTCGGCGTCACCCTCGTCAACGAACCCGTCTTCGTCGGCACGGCCCTGTAGCCGCCCGAGCGGGGCACCAGGTCGTCACGGTGCCGCCCACTGCGTGATGCCTGCCAGGAGGCGGTCACGGACGTCCTTGGGCGCCCGGGAGGCGCGGACCGACTGGCGGGCCAACTCCGCCAGTTCGGGGTCGGAGAAGCCGTGGGCGTCGCGGGCGAGGTCGTACTGGGCGGCGAGGCGGGCGCCGAAGAGGAGGGGGTCGTCGGCGCCGAGGGCCATGGGCACGCCGGCGTCCCAGAGGGTGCGCAGGGGGACGTCCTCGGGTTTGTCGTAGACGCCGAGGGCGACGTTGGAGGCCGGGCAGACCTCGCAGGTGATCCCGGAGTCGGCGAGGCGGCGCAGCAGATAGGGGTCCTCGGCGGCGCGGACGCCGTGCCCGATCCGCTGGGCGTGCAGGTCGTCGAGGCAGTCGCGGACGCTGGACGGCCCGGACAGCTCGCCGCCGTGCGGTGCGGCGATCAGGCCGCCCTCCCGGGCGATGGCGAAGGCCCGGTCGAAGTCCCGGGCCAGGCCGCGCCGCTCGTCGTTGGACAGGCCGAAGCCGATCACTCCCTGGTCGGCGTAGCGCACCGCGAGGCGGGCGAGGGTGCGGGCGTCCAGCGGGTGCTTCATGCGGTTGGCGGCCACGATGACGGCCATCCCCACCCCGGTGTCGCGCGAGGCGGTCCGCACCGCGTCGAGGATGATCTCGATGGTGGGGATCAGCCCGCCGAGCCGGGGCGCGTACGAGGTCGGGTCGACCTGGATCTCCAGCCAGCCCGAGCCGTCGGCGGCGTCCTCCTCGGCGGCCTCGCGGACCAGCCGCTGGATGTCCTCGGGGGTGCGCAGGCAGGAGCGGGCGATGTCGTAGAGCCGCTGGAAGCGAAACCAGCCGCGCTCGTCGGTGGCCCGCAGCTTCGGGGGCTCGCCCGAGGTCAGCGCCTCGGGCAGGTGCACGCCGTGCTTGTCGGCCAGCTCCAGCAGAGTGTCGGGCCGCATGGACCCGGTGAAGTGCAGATGCAGATGTGCCTTGGGCAGCTCGCGAATCTCGCGTGCCGTCGTCCCTACCTCGCGTGCCATTCAAAGATCCTGCTATACGTCGGCCCCCGCCCGGAACCATTTTCTCCGAACGGGGGCTTGCCCGAAAACGCGAACGGGTGCGGAAGGCGCGCGGAACGCGCCCAAAAGCGGAGCCGGAAAGAGCAGGGCGCCGAGCTAGTCGACGGCCTCGCCGAGCAGCTTCTGGATCCTGGAGACGCCCTCGACCAGGTCCTCGTCGCCGAGTGCGTAGCTCAGCCGCAGGTAGCCGGGCGTGCCGAACGCCTCGCCGGGCACCACCGCGACCTCGGCCTCGTCGAGGATGAGGGCGGACAGCTCCACCGAGGTCTGCGGGCGCTTGCCGCGGATCTCCTTGCCGAGCAGGGCCTTCACCGACGGGTAGGCGTAGAACGCGCCCTCGGGGACCGGGCAGACCACGCCGTCGATCTCGTTGAGCATCCGGACGATGGTCTGCCGGCGGCGGTCGAAGGCGGCGCGCATCTCGGCGACCGCGGACAGGTCGCCGCTGACCGCGGCGAGCGCGGCGACCTGCGCCACGTTGTTGACGTTGGAGGTGGCGTGCGACTGGAGGTTCGCGGCGGCCTTGACCACGTCCTTGGGGCCGACGATCCACCCGACCCGCCAGCCGGTCATCGCGTACGTCTTGGCGACGCCGTTGACCACCAGGCACTTGTCGCGCAGCTCGGGCACGATCGCGGGCAGCGAGGTGAACTTCGTGTCGCCGTAGACCAGGTGCTCGTAGATCTCGTCGGTGAGCACCCACAGGCCGTGCTCGACCGCCCAGCGGCCGATCGCCTCGGTCGCGGCCTCGTCGTAGACCGCGCCGGTCGGGTTCGACGGCGAGACGAAGAGCAGCACCTTGGTCCGCTCGGTGCGGGCCGCCTCCAGCTGCTCGACCGACACCCGGTAGCCGGTGGTCTCGTCGGCGACGACCTCGACCGGCACGCCGCCCGCGAGCCGGATCGACTCGGGGTAGGTGGTCCAGTACGGGGCGGGCACGATGACCTCGTCGCCCGGGTCGAGGATCGCGGCGAACGCTTCGTAGATCGCCTGCTTCCCGCCGTTGGTGACCAGGACCTGCGAGGCGTCCACCTCGTAGCCGGAGTCGCGGAGCGTCTTCGCGGCGATGGCGGCCTTCAGCTCGGGCAGGCCGCCGGCCGGCGTGTAGCGGTGGTACTTCGGGTTCCGGCAGGCTTCCACGGCCGCCTCGACGATGTAGTCGGGGGTGGGGAAGTCGGGCTCGCCGGCGCCGAAGCCGATCACCGGACGCCCGGCGGCCTTGAGGGCCTTGGCCTTGGCGTCCACGGCCAGCGTCGCGGATTCGGCGATCGCCCCGATGCGGGCGGATACCCGCCGGTCGGTGGCAGACGGTGCGGAGGGCGTGGCGGAGGGAGTGGCTGGGCTCATGACTGCATCGTCCCAGACCTCGTCCGGGCCCTGCACCCGAGTCCGCCGGGCCCGTTCCGCTCTTTCGGGTGCAAGGCGTTCGACGGGGCGGCCCGGACCACGTACACTCATCGGTCGGTGGCCCTCCCGTCTTACCGCTGCGGTAGGTTGGGGGTGTCAACGTAGGGTCGTAGCTCAATTGGCAGAGCACTGGTCTCCAAAACCAGGGGTTGTGGGTTCGAGTCCCTCCGACCCTGCTCCACACGTCCGACGGTGGATGTGGGCGCAGGTAAGCAGACAGAAGCACTCGCCGTACCGCGCGACGGGCGCGGCATGGCCACGACCCGGAGTCAGGTGAGGACGAGTGACTGAGATCACGGACTCCGTTGAGGTCCCTGCTGAGGACGACAAGGAGACCGACAAGAAGCCCGGCCGCGGTAAGCGCGGCAAGAAGGGCCCGCTCGGTCGTCTCGCGCTCTTCAACCGTCAGATCGTCGCCGAACTGCGCAAGGTCGTCTGGCCGAGCCGCAATGACCTGTCGACGTACACCACTGTGGTGATTGTGTTCGTTGTCGTCGTCATCGCGTTCGTCAGCGTGGTTGACTACGGTTTCGAGAAGCTTGTCACGTACGTCTTCGGATGAGCTTCCCTCGTAACCGCGGCCCGCTCCGGATCCCACGGGCGGCGAGCCGTATGTCCCACCCTTTGAGAAGTCAGGAAGAAGCAGTCACCGTGTCTGACCCGAACGTGCACGATGCCGACGTCGCCGACGAGTCCGTGCAGGACGAGGACTCCGCGCTCGACATCGTCGACGCTGCCGACGGCGACATCGACCAGGCCGAGGCTGCGGACCTGGCCGCGGGGGAGCCTGCCGAGCAGGGCGCGGTGCACGACGTGGACCCCGAGGACCCCGAAAAGGCCGAGGAAGTCGCCAACGACGACCTGGGCCAGGCGGATGCCGTAGCCGCGAACGCCGCCGCCCGCGCCGAAGAGGCTGAGGACGAGGCTGAGGCTGAGGCTGAGGAAGCCGCCGACGAGGCCGATGAGGCTGCTGAGGACGAGGCCGCCGAGGACGCCGACGAGACTGACGACGAGGCCGAGGAGGCCGGCGAGGACGCCGACGCCGCCGCTGCCGAGG
>NZ_JACEGK010000495.1:0-6052 GCF_056859195.1 Streptomyces sp. NH27 | reverse complement strand
CCGCAGGGGCCGGGCCTGCGGGCCCCCGACCGCACCGTCGTGGCCGAGCGCGCAGTTCCCCGCGCCCCTGGGATGCCCCCGCCTGCGGACATGGGCAACCTCGCGCAAAACGTTCACCCACAGGGGCGCGGGGAACTGCGCGACCAGCCCACCACCGTCGCGCACCGGATCCGCAGGCCCAGCCCCCGCGGCGAGATCACCGGACCACCGGCCAGTGGCCGGTTGCGCACGCAGTTCCCCGCGCCCCCATGGGCGCCGCCGCCCGCGAAGAACCCGCGGCCCGGGGAAGGGCTGAGCTAGAGCCAACCGTTCTGCCGCGCGCAGCGCACCGCTTCCATGCGGTTGCGGGTGCCCGTCTTGCCGATGGCCGCGGAGAGGTAGTTGCGCACGGTGGACTCGGAGAGGAAGACGCGCCGGGCGATGTCCGCGACGGTCGCGCCGTCGGCCGCGGCATTGAGCACGTCCTGCTCGCGAGGGGTCAGCGGGCTGGGCCCCGCGCTGAGCGCGGCCGCGGCGAGCGCGGGGTCGATCACCCGCTCCCCGCGCAGCACCCGGCGGATCGCGTCGGCGAGTTGCTCGACCGGCCCGTCCTTGACGAGGAACCCGGCCGCGCCCGCCTCCATCGCCCGTCGCAGGTAGCCGGGCCGGCCGAACGTCGTCAGGATCAGCACCTTGCACGACGGCAGTCGCTCGCGTAGTTCCGCGGCCGCGTCCAGCCCGCTGCGCCCGGGCAACTCGATGTCCAGCAGCGCGATGTCCGGCCGCGCGTCGAGCGCCTCCGGCACGATCCGGTCCCCCGCCTCCACCTGCGCGACGACCTCGATGTCGTCCTCCAGGTTCAGCAGCAACGCCAGCGCCCCCCGCATCATCCCCTGGTCCTCGGCGAGGAGCACGCGTACGGGCTTCGCCTCCCGCGCACCGTTCGCATCGCTCATCCCGCAAGCCTAGTCAGTCCACCCGCGCGCCTGTTCGTCCGTCCGTCCGTTCGTCCGTCCGGAGCCGGTCAGCAGCAGGGGGTGGGAAGGGCGGTGGGGAGGTCGTCGGTGGCGAAGACGGTGGTGGTGGCGGTGTCGCCACATAGGGCGGCAACGGCGAGGAGGAGTGCGGCTGCGGTCCAGGTGGTGCGTTCGGCGGGCCAGACCGCGCGGTCGGCGAAGACGTAGCCGGTCCAGTAGAGGCCGTCGTCGGCGCGCAGGTGCTGGATGTCGGCGAGCACGCCGATCGCGCGGTCGGACTGGCCGATCGCCCAGAGCGCGAGGGCGAGTTCGGCGGACTCACCGCCGGTGACCCAGGGGTTGGGGTCCACGCAGCGGACGCCGAGCCCGGGCACCACGAAGCGGGACCAGCCGGCGT
This sequence comes from Streptomyces sp. NH27, assembly GCF_056859195.1. NCBI lineage: Bacteria > Bacillati > Actinomycetota > Actinomycetes > Kitasatosporales > Streptomycetaceae > Streptomyces > Streptomyces sp. NH27. The sequence continues at coordinate 4,699 of NZ_JACEGK010000495.1, read as the reverse complement.
CGATACGGGCCAGGGCGGCGGGCCCGCGCAGGGTGCCGGTGAGGACCGGGTAGTACCAGTCCATGGAGTAGCGGGACTTGTCGAGGAAGCGCTCGGGGTGGTGGCACACCGCGTGGCCGAGCATGCCGGCCGACAACTCCCAGTCCGGCTGCGGCTCTTCGCGGTGCTCGGCGATGGCCAGGGCGCAGCGCAGCGCCTGGTGGATGGAGGAGCTGCCGGTGAGCAGGGCGTCGCCCACGGCGGTGCCGTCGGCATCGCGCTTCCAGCCGATCTGGCCGCCGGGCTGCTGGAGCGCGAGGACGTACTCGACGGCCGCGTGGACGGTGGGCCAGATCCGGTCGATGAACGCGTCGTCCCCGGTGGCGAGGTAGTGATGCCAGGCTCCGACGGCCACGTAGGCACAGAAGTTGGACTCGCGGCCGAGGTCGGTGGGATGGTCGGGGCTGCCGTCGTGGTAGGCGGCGTACCAGGAGCCGTCGGGGTTCTGGTGCCGGGCCAGCCAGTCGTACGCGGCTGCCGCGCGGTCGTGCTCGCCGGCCGCGTCCAGGGCCATCGCCACCTCGGTGTGGTCCCACGGGTCGAGGTGGTGGCCGCGGAACCACGGGATCGCCCCGTCGGCGCGCTGCACCGCGGCCATGGCGGCGACGGTCCGCTCGGCCTGCTCGGCGGTGAGCACACCGGGCAGCACCAGGCGCTCGGTGCGGCGGCCCTGCCCGCGGCTGGGCGAGGTCACTTGGCGCGGTCCGCGGCGAACCCGGCCGCCTCGCCCGCGAGTTCGGCGGACTGGTCGGACTGGTCGGACTCGCCGGCCCGGCCGGAGCCGGCGGGGCGCGCCGCCTGCTCGGGCAGCCGCGGCTTCGTCGCGTACGCCACGAAGCTCTTGCCGACCACCGGGTTGAGCACCTGCTCGGCGAGCCGGGTGGCCCGCGGCTTCTTCATGATGTCCCACACCAGCAGCTTGTGGTACAGCTTCACCGGCAGCGCCTGGTCGTTGTCCACGCCGACCGCGCACTTGATCCACCAGTACGGCGCGTGCAGGCCGTGCGCGTGATGGGTGCCGTACGGCTTCAGGCCCGCCTCCCGCATCCGGTCGAGGAGTTGGTCGCCCTTGTAGATGCGGATGTGGCCGCCCTCGACCTCGTGGTAGGCATCGGACAGCGCCCAGCAGATCTTCTCCGGGCCGTAGCGCGGCACCGTGACGGCGATCCGTCCGCCGGGCCGCAGCACCCGGACCATCTCGGCGAGCACGCCTTTGTCGTCGGGGATGTGCTCCATCACCTCGGAGATGATCACGACGTCGAAACTCCCGTCAGGGAACGGGAGTTGGAGTGCGTCGCCCTCCATCGCCAGCGCCGACGCGCCCGCCGGCGCCTCCCCGGCCTCCCGCATCGCCGCGAACCACTTGGCGACCTCGCGGATCTCCTCGCCGTTGCGGTCCAGCGCGACGACCTGCGCGCCGCGCCGGTAGCACTCGAAGGCGTGCCGCCCGGCCCCGCACCCGAGGTCCAGTACGCGGTCGCCCGCGGCGAGCGGGAAACGGGTGAAGTCGACGGTCAGCATCAGCGATTGCTCCCCACGGGGTTTCCCGGATATGCGGTCTTGGGGTGGTCGTGGTGGTCGTGGGGGTCGTCCCCCGGCGCCCTGTCGGACCCGGCCGACGCGGGCGCCGTGGCCGAAGTGGCCGACGCGGCCGACGCGGCCGAAGTGGCCGACGCGGTGGGCTCGGCCGATACGGCGGGCCCCGGAGGTCCGGCCGTACCCGCGCCGCCCGTACCCGGTACGGGCACCCGCACCGGTCCGGGATACGCCGCGATCGCCGCGCGGTACAACTCGGCGGTGGCCTCGGCCGCGCGTGTCCAGGTGAAGTGCGCGAGTACCCGTGCCCGCCCCGCCGCGCCGAGCCGCGCCCGCAACTCCGGCTCTCCCAGCAGCCGTTCGAGCGCCACGGCGAGCGCGCCCGCGTCCCCGGGCGGCACCGCGAGGCAGGTCTCGTGGTCGGGCCCGGCCACCTCCGGTATGGCGCCGCCGGTGGTGGCCACCAGCGGCGTGCCCGTGGCCATCGCCTCGGCGGCGGGCAGCGAGAAGCCCTCGTACAGCGACGGCACGCAGGCCACCTCGGCGCCGCGGATCAGGTCCACCAGTTCGGCGTCGCTGATGCCCTTGACGAACTCGACCGCGTCGGCCAGTCCGAAGTCGGCGATCGCGCGGGCCACCGGCCCCCGTTCGGGCCGCTTGCCGACCACCACGAGGTGCGCCTCGGGCTGCTGCGTACGGACCTTCGCCAGCGCCTCGACGAGGAAGACCAGGCCCTTGAGCGGCACGTCCGCGCTGGAGGTGGTGACGATCCGCCCGGGCACCTCGGGCACCGACGGGTCGGGCGCGAACAGCCGGGCGTCCGCGCCGATCGGCACGGTGTGCACCCGCTCGGGCCGCACCCCGAGGTCGGTGACGATCTCCTGCCGGGAGGAGCCGGAGACGGTCAGCACGGACGGCAGCCGCCGGGCCACCCGCTTCTGCATGCGGGTGAAGCCGTACCAGCGGCGTACCGACATCCGCTTGCGGCGGTCGGCCGCGGCCTCCAGTTCGAGGCGGCGGTCGACGGTGATGGGGTGGTGGATGGTGGTGACCAGCGGCAGGCCGAGGCCGAGCAGGCCGTACCCGAGGGTCTGGTTGTCGTGCACCACGTCGAAGTCGGCGCGGCGGGCGGCGAGATGGCGCCGCGCGCGCAGGCTGAACGTCAGCGGCTCGGGGAAGCCGCCGGTCCACATCGTGCCGACCTCCAGCGCGTCGACCCAGTCGCGGTACTCCGCCAGGCGCGGGGTGCGGAACGGGTCGGGCTGCCGGTACAGGTCCAGGCTGGGCAGTTCGGTGAGGGTGACGCCCTCGCCGAGCGCGTCCAGTACGGGATAGGGCTGCGCGCCGATCACCTCGACACTGTGGCCGAGCGCGGCCAGTTCGCGGGACAGGTGCCTGACGTACACACCCTGGCCGCCGCAGAACGGATTGCCCTTGTAGCTCAGCAGCGCGATCCGCAGTGGCCCGGACTGAGAGGTCACTCCGGCTCCCTTCTCGCTGCGATTGGGCCGGAGCGTAACCGGTCGCGCTAATCTAGAACAAGTTTCAGACTGGATCGTACAGGGGGCGGGTTCGCCCCCTCGCACCCGGCTGCCATCATGCACACACCACGAGCCGGGGCGCGCGGCACGCGACCCGGCACCCGCCCGGACCCGCACCGCAGGCCGGCGGCACCACCCAGAGGTACGCCAGAGGCACGTCAGAGGACAGTACGGATGAGCGCACACCCCAGACCACCGGCCTCGGCACTGACCGCGCGGCAGGAGGCCCGGCGCAACCGCATCCTCGCCGCCAGCACCGAACTGGCCTGCGGCGGTGGATTCGACGCGGTGCAGATGCGGGAGGTCGCCGAGCTGTCCGAGGTCGCCCTCGGCACCCTCTACCGCTACTTCCCTTCCAAGATCCACCTGTTGGTGGCGGTCATGGAGGACCAGCTCGGCCAGTTGCAGACCGCGCTGCGCACCCGCCCGCCGTCCGCGTCCGAGCCGGGCGCCCGCGTCGCCGACACCCTGCTGCGCGCCTTCCGCGCGCTCCAGCGCGAGCCGCTGATCGCCGACGCGATGTTCCGGGCGATGATCTTCGCGGACCGCTCGGTACGCGCCCAGGTCGACACGGTGTCCCGGCTGACCACCTCGATCATCGTGGAGGCGATGGGCCAACCGGGGGTGCCGCAGCCTGGCGGGGAGGGTGCGGGCGCGGAAGCCCAGGGCGGGAACGGCGCGGGAGCGGAGGCCGCGGGCCCGAACGGCGCCGGCGGGACGCTCGCGGCGGCGGAACACCCGGCCGCGGACCTCCCGGATGCGCGGCTCTCGGCCGTCCGGGTGATCGAGCACACCTGGCACGCGGCCCTGGTGAGCTGGATCTCGGGCCGCGCCTCGGTCGACGAGGTGACGGAGGACATCCGTACGGCCTGCGGCCTCCTCGACGTGACTCCGCCGCCGAACTGACGGCAGCACGGCGCCCGCGACGTGGTGGTGGCCGCCGGACCCGGCCGCCCGCGCGCCCGCTACGTCTCGACCTCCCCGCACACCCCTGGCACGCCCCCGCGCGCACCATTACCACGTCGCTACGTTCCGTATCAGGTCAGCTACGGTGAATTACTCCGATCGGAGGGCGTGCGTCCGCACACCGCGCGCCCCTGGCGCCTCCTGCCACTCCATCTCTGCACCCGGCAGGAGGCGAAGTTCACCCACACGGGGTGATCCGCCGGGTATGAATGGGTTCGCGTTCGTCCCGGGGGTCGCGGACATCACCCGCAGGGGGATCGAGGGCGGCGCACCGATGCGACCACGCGAGGGGAATACCCGGTGATACGTGTACTGGTGGCCCATGACACCTGCCTGCTGCGCTCCGCACTGGCGGCTCTGCTGGGCCGGGAGGCGGACTTCGAGGTGACGGACACGGCCTGGCCGCGCCTGGCCGAGTCCGCGCGGGACTTACGGCCCGACGTCTGCGTGGTCGACGCGGACTGTACGGGGTGGCGGCAGCACGTCGGCGGAGCGGCCGGCCCGCTCAACGGCGCGCTGGGCAGACCGTGGCGCGCCACCGCCGGCGCGGGCGCCGTCCACGGCAGGAGCGGGCTACGCGGCAGCGGGTCCGGGGCGGGGGCGGGCGGCCTCGGCTC
>NZ_JACEGK010000494.1:0-6053 GCF_056859195.1 Streptomyces sp. NH27 | reverse complement strand
ACCGCGCCCACGAACGACGCCCACGCGTCGGCGGAGAACGCCAGCGCGGGCCCCTGCGGGTCCTTCGAGTCACGGACCGGCACCACACCGGTGAAGCCGTCGGCGACCTCGACGCAGTCGCCCCCGTTGCCGTTGCTGTACGACGACTTGCGCCAGGCGGCGCCGCTCAGGTCGTTTCCTTGGAACATGGAAGTGCTCCTTCGGAGAGTAAGGGGCGCAAGCGGACAGGCGGTTGCCCGCTTGCACCACCGGGTGTCGAGCTGGTTCAGCCGGTCTGGTTCAGCCGGTGGGGAACTCGTCGGCGCGCACCGCGCCCACGAACGACGCCCACGCGTCGGCGGAGAACGCCAGCGCGGGCCCCTGCGGGTCCTTCGAGTCACGGACCGGCACCACACCGGTGAAGCCGTCGGCGACCTCGACGCAGTTGCCGCCGTCGCCGTTGCTGTACGACGACTTGCGCCAGGCGGCGCCGCTCAGGTCCTTGGCAGCAATGAACATGACGCGTGGTCCTCCAATGCGGATCGAAGCAGGGCCAGGGACTCCTCCGGTGACATCGCGAAGTCCCGGAACTGATCGTAGGTCAGGCGCAGATGTTCCGCCTCCTCCGCGTCCTCGATGACTTCGCCGGTGAGACTGCCCTCCACGTAGGCGATGTTGCGGCCGCTGGGCAGCCACAGCATGCTCAGCGAGCCGCCGAGCATGAAGTGCGGACCGGCGCTGAACGGCACGACGTGCAGCGCGACATGCCGCAACCCGGCTGCCTCGATGAGCCGTTCGAGCTGCTCCGTCCACGCGTCGTGGTCCTTGAGACCGCTGCGGAGCGCCGACTCGTGGATCAGCCCGCGGTAGTCGAGCAGGTTCTTCTTCCCGAACAGCCGGGCCTGCCGGGCCATCCGCTCCTGCACCCGCCGGTTCACCTCCGCCAGGGAAGCCGACAGGTCGGAACTCAGCAGCGACGCGGCGTAGCGCTCGGTCTGCAACAGCCCGGGGATCAGGCCGGCCACGAACTGCTGCATGTTCCTGGCCTCGGCCTCGACGTCCATGAAGCCCTCGTACCGGCCCTGCTTCTTCTCCCGCTTGGCGAGCTTCCACAGGTCCGCGAGCAGGTCGCCGGTGCCGTAGAACTTGTCGAGCACCTTGGGCACATCGGATGAGCCGAGGCGCTCGCCGTTCTCCAACCGGTGCAGGTACGACTGCTCGTACCTGGTCTCCTCGCCGAGCTGCATCAGGGTCAGACCCGCGCGCTCCCGCAGCTTCGCCAGTTCCTTGCTGTAGATCCGTCGCGCCGAAGGCCCTTGCCCAACTCCTGCATTGCTGTTGCTGTCGCTCATCGGGGTTCTGTTCCCTTCCAGTTGTCGGGAAGCCATGGCAAGAGCCCGCCCGCGCAGGGCAGTCGAGCCTCCGACCTGGCCTCCTCCGTTTCTGTCGATCCGTCACGGCTCGCCACATCGCCTGCGGGCATGGACAAATAAGCCCCTTTGCCCGGACAAAGGCTCACCTGAAACAGATCGTAGGGGCATGAACCCACCCTTGTTCACGGAATGTCAGTAATCGCTCACAAAGGGCCGCGCTTCGATCGCCTCCGCCACCACCCGCCCCACCCGTTTGGCACTTGCGCACCCCGACGTCTCTCCCCGTGTGATCCACTCAACACAGCGTCACCGTTGCCCCGGGTTTCCAACGTGCCTACTGTGACGATTGCTTGACTCAATGCAACGGGGGCCGTTCGAGATGTCCGGGCAGATGGTCGACAACCCGCACCGCGCCTGGCTCCAGACGCTGCTGTCCGAGATGGACGCGACGCTGGAGGCCATGCGGTCCGTACTCGACAAGCCCGCCTCCGACTTGGGCGACGGCAGCGGCAGCGGCAGCGGCAGCGGCAAGGCGTGGATCGGCACGTCCTATCGGTGATCCGGGGGCGACGGTGAACGACCGCAAGGACGCCGGTAGTTCGGTCGTGGACAGTGGCAAGAACGTGGTCCACACCGTGACCGACTTCTTCTCCTAGCAGGAGCGATGACCAGAACTACGCGCGCAGGCAGCATGGCCGCCCTCGGAGCCGCCGCCCTGCTCCTCACCCTCACCACCGCCTGCGGCGCAGCGCACACAGGCGACGTCCAACCCAACGCCGTCGAGAAGAAGGCCCACACCCTCGTCCAACAGACCCTCGATGCACTCCACCTCACCCTCGGCCTACCCAAAACCGCCACCTACAGCAACCGTTGGACCCAGTGCGCCACCGAGACACCCGGCCAGCACCGATTCGAGTACGTCTACGGGCTGGCGCTCGCGGTGCCCCAAGCCAAGGCGAAGGCCGTCATGCAGGCCGCCAACTCGTACTTCGCCAAGCAGGGGTACTCGGTGAACTACTCCGATGCTCCGGCCAAGCGTGCTACCGCCGACCTCCCGAAATCCACCTGGAGTGTGGGCCTGGGCGTCCAGAGCGCCAACAGCATCGTTGTGGAGGCCAACTCCGGCTGCGTCTTCACCCGGCACGACCCCAGGACGAAAACCTGATCCTCGTCGCGCGTCCGCGGAACTCCCTTGGCTGCCAACGGAGTTGACCGCTCGAATTGTGTTCGGATACGCCGAACGGCCCGCCGGGGAATTCGGCGGGCCGTCAGGGATTTACGTGGATCAGTTGAGCGGAATGTCGAAGTTCTTCGCGGTGATGTTCGTACCGTTGGACGCCTTCGCGGCGAGCCGCTTGTAGCGCAGCACCAGCTTCTTCGTGCCCTTGTCCGGGGTGAAGGCGACCCAGCCGGTGGTGGTCTTGCCGGTCTCGGCGTCGGGCAGCGGCGGGTAGCCGGCGGCCTTGAGCTCGTCGTCGAGGAGCGAGGTGCTCGCGGCGTCGATCCCGTTGGACATACCGGTGAGGTAGAAGGAGTCGGCGCCGAAGGTGTCGTAGTACTTGGTACTGGCGGTCACCTTCACGTTGACGAGGACGATGTCCTCGTCGGCGAGCGCGGAGTACTTGCTCTTGGCGGCGGCCGAAGGCTGGTACCCGGTGACGTACTTGAGGACGGTCGCCTTGTCGCCCATCACGTCGTCGGTGAACGACTTGTTCACGGTCACGGGGCTGCCGGCCGACCCGCTGTTCCCGCTGCCCCCGCTGTCCGTGGTCGCGGTCGCGCTCGTCGTGGGCGCCGCGCTGGCGGTGGTCGGCGCGGCCGCCGAAGTCGTGGGCGCCGAAGTGGCCTTGTCGGACGAGCTGGAGTCGTCATTGCACGCGGTGAGCAGCGCGCCGCCGACGACTACCGCGGCAATGAGAGGAAGACTGGTACGAACCCGAACGCGCATGGTGCATAACCCCGTTTCGAATGCGATCTTCGAAAACGGCCGTCAACGGCCTCCCGAAGTCGCTCCGTTCACTCGAATGCTGACAACGGTCCACAACTATACACGTGGCCATCCGACGCCAATTCGGTCCTTGTTTATGGTGATTGGTACGGGTTTCCCGGCGACCGAGGACGGCTCGCTCGGCGATAGGCGCGCGGCCACCGCGTGCGGCGAGCACAACGCCAGGATGAGGAAACCGATGTCGTCGACGTAGATCGGATCGGGGAGCAGATCCACCGGCCGGATCAGATACGCGATCGACTTCCAGAACATTGCCTTGGTCGACAGTGACATCCCCCGTCGCCTTCAACAACCCTTCGTCCCAAGCCAGTTCGAGTAGCAACCGCACCGCGACGACGGGCGCGACCACCCCCACCCCCACCGCCGCCACGGCGACGGCCGGCCATCCCAGCTCCGCCCGATCCGCCACCCACCGGGCCTCTCACCGCATTCGGCCACCGCCCACATCCGCAGCGGCCACGTCCAAAGCACCCACGCCCAAAGCGGCCACCTCATCCTCTCGGGGCCAGTCGCCCGCTATATGCAGTTGGATGAGCGCGGCGTGAGAGAGCGGGCTCGCCGGATCGGTGACGTCGCCGTTGGTGGTGTAGTCCAGGAGCACGACATCGTCCTTGTCGCGCAGCCGCTCGACCAGATCCGCGACCCGGTGTTCGAGGACCCAGCGGTACGCCGGCAGGTAGATCAGGCGCCGCGCCGCCTCGTAGGACAGCAGTCGGCTCCCCTCCAGGCCGGTGCGGTGCCCTTGGACGGGACCGAACCGACGCACCGTCCGCTTCAGCCCCTTCATCGTGGTGATCCCCAACTTCGCGGGGTCGACGTCCGAGTTCTGGAATACCTTCAGGGCCTGCCAGATCCCCTCCACGGACTGGCCGGTCACGTCGTCGCAGAAGGGAACCGGAATGCCGCCGTGCGGGTAGAACGGGCTCAACCGCACCCACGGTTCAGATGCTTTGGAGGTCACATCGATGATCTCGGCGCCAGGGTACGCAGCGGTCAGCGACGCCATCGAACGACGACGACCGGCAACACGCATAACCATCTGAGTACTCCTCGACTCCGGCGACATGTAGCACCGAGCATCCCCCACACCACTGACATCGCCCCTCATGGCGCAACCACCGCCCAACGGACCCGCCAACGGACCCGCACGGAGAGCCGCCCCGCGATCCACACCCCGAACCCCCACAGCAGCGGGCCCAGCGAATTCGTCATGTCGGGACTTGTTCGCCATTACGGGCACGCGTTGCACCAGGAGTGCGCAAATCCCCCCGCCCGCAAGGCGTTTGACAACCGAATCACAGCCAAGCAGGATCAGTAGCCACATCACACGGGGAACATTCTTTCGTCGATCAGCCTTGGCCTGCACCGGCCCGTCCAGGAATCAACCATTCCGGTTGGCGGTGCGCCCTCGCACCAGTTCAGGTGCACCCTCACGTCATTCACTTTTCCCTACTCCATGGATGTCGTGAACGCCGGACCGCAGGCGATCGCAGATGGAAACACTTCCCTTCGGATGCGGATCACCTCATTCCGGATGAAAGAAGATAGCTTTGCGAAAAAGCCAAGTCGCCCGTGCAGCCGTCGCCGCGGCAGGACTGCTCGCGGGCCTCGCCGTCCTGCTCCCCACAGCGCAGGCACACGAGACCCACAACGGGCAGACCACCAAGGCTGCGACCGCGACGGGAAGCTGGCAAGAAGTGAACGTCGGCACCACGCCGGCGAACATGCACCACTTCGGCGACGTGGTATCGACCGTGTCAGGCGATGTGCTGGCCACCGACCCGGGACAGGACATCCGCTGCTGGAACGGCAAGGGCTGGGCGACCGTACCCAAGCCCGGCATTCCGCAGATGTTCAACACTGACTACATCGCCTCCATGGGCGGCATCTCCTGCTCCGATTTCTACATCTACGACCAGGAATCCTCAAGCAACGGGACTCCTCCAGGGCGGTGGCACTGGAACGGCACCACGTGGCAGCACACCTTCACCGGCGACGACTATTCGTCCCGTATTTTCAAGGCATTCGCCGCGGACGACATGTGGGACTTCAGCATCGACAGCGTGCACCACTTCGACGGCACCTCATGGACCACCATGTTCCTGCCCGGCACGTTGGAGAACCCACAGGTCGTGACGGGCACGTCGGGCAACGACATGTGGATCATGGGCAGGTCGAAGACGTCGCCCTTCGAGAACCAGGCATACCACTTCGACGGTTCCTCGTGGACAAAGTCCACGCTGCCCGCGGCATGGGCAACGTCGAACCACGAGGACTCCGCAGTGACGGTGTCCTCCAACGAGGTCTACGTCTTCGACTTCACGAAGGACGGGGCCTACCTGCGCTGGGACGGCAAGACCTGGCACACGGAGAGCATCGGCAACGTCCTCCCCGCAGGCGACCACTACTTCAGCGGGTCCACCTACTCCGGGGGAACCGTCTGGCTCAACGCCCACGACGCCATCGTGCGCCTGGACAAGGGCGTCTGGACACAGTCACCGCTGCCCACGACCTCCAACCCGCCGCTCTGGATCGACGCGATCGCCGCGGACCCACGCACCAACACGATCATCGCCGGCGGTAGCACGGGCGGCGAGCACGAACCGAAGCCGATCCTGCTCCAGCACCAGAACTGACCAACCGCACACCCGCGCACTGATCCACTGACCACGCGTCAGCAGCACTTGGGGCCG
>NZ_JACEGK010000493.1:0-6064 GCF_056859195.1 Streptomyces sp. NH27 | reverse complement strand
GGCCCACCCCGCGAGCGGACGGCGCCGCCGTATATGGCCTTCGGCGCGTCAACTGCCGCTGAACCCCGGGCGGGTGTCCGTCACAGCGGAACAAGTGCAGCGGCACCCTGATGGGCTGCATGCCGAAGGAACAGGGCGGTCATCTGGTCCAGTGGGTTGAACGACGCTTCACCCTGCACAAGTTCGTTCTATCCCACAGCACCCGGATTGGCTACGACGTGTTCCGCCCGATGCTGTCACCGGGAGAACCGCTCCGGGCGGAAATCCGCGAGCATCCCGTCCCGCTTCCCGCTGAGGATCTCCGCGGCAAGCAGCCTGCCGATCACCGGCCCGAGCGTGATGCCGCTGTGGGAGACGGCCTCGTAGTAGCCAGGCACGGAAGGCACCGCTCCCACCGAGGGGAATCCGTCGGCCGGGATGGGCCGGTAGGCCACCTGCGTCTGTGCGATGCGGGAGTTGCCGAGTTCCGGAACGACGTGCCGCGCCGATTCGTGGAGCAGCCGCGCGAGTTCCGCCGGATCCTCGCCGGTGTCGATGAGGGCGTCGATCTCGCGGCTGTGGAGGACCACCGACGCGTCTCCGTCGGGTCGGATCTCGATGTGGGGTGCGTGCATGGCCCGGTGGACCGGGGGGACCTGAGCACAGTCGATCCGGGTGACGACGCCGGGTTCCCGGCGCATCGGCAGGTGCCGTGCGACGAGCCCGGCGACCTGGGAGGCGCTGGGTCCTGCTGCGTTCACGACGACGTCGACATCGAGACAGCTTCCATCCGACAGAGTCACCGCCCGGATGCTCCCGTCGGTGCCGATGCCGATGTCACGGACCGCAGTGCCGGTCCGGAGCTCGGCACCCGACTCGACGGCCCGGCCGACCAGGCGGCCGACGAGATGCCGTCCGTGCACCCATGCTTCGTCGGGGCAGAACAGGACCGGAGTCCCGCCGGGCACCGTGAGAGCAGGTTCCAGGCGGCGGCGCACCTCGGACCCCGTGCACACCTCGACCCGGTAGTCCCAACCGGCCAGCAGCTCGGCTGTTTCAAGGAGTTTCGCCTCCACTGCGGGATCGTCCGCCCAGCGCAGGTGGCCGCTGGGATACCACCACGAGCCCGGCCCGATGGTCCCGGCGAGCTCACGGTATGCCGCCATGCCCGCGACGTTCAGGTCGAAGTAGGACTTGCGCGCCGTCTTGTTGCTGGCGTTGACCCACGAGAAGGACCAGTTGGTGACCCCTTCGCCCGGCCGGCCCGCATCGATGAAGACCACCTCGGCCCCATGCCGCGTCAGGCTCCAGCCCACGGCGGCTCCGACAATGCCCACTCCGATGACCGCAACACGTTCAGGCCGCTGTACGCACCCGATGCTCACCGACGCCCCCTCCCGGGATCACGGGCGAACTCCCGCTTCAAGCATGCCATCACTCGGTTCGGCGACGAGCGCGTGATGAGGCCGATACTGCCGTGCGTCGGGTGAGCCGCATTGGTCTCGGCCGTACGCGTCTGGGCGGTATTCGTCCGGGCCGGGTACGTCAGCGGGGTGCGTCGGCCGGTCGCGTGCGGCCGTCTGCCGTATCGCGTGGCGTGGTGGCATCGGGGCCCGCGGGTCCGCGGCGGTGGCCGACCAGTGTGAACGACAGGGCCGCGACGGCCTGGAAGGCGGCGGCGGTGAGGAGGGCGCCCGGGAGGGAGCGGGTGGCAAGGGGGCCGGCGAGGGCGGTGCCGACCGCGTAGCCGGTGGTCTTGAGGCTGGCGCCGGTGGTGAAGACCTGGCCGCGCAGGTGGGCGGGGGCGTCGCGGTGGCGGATCGCGAACAGCGCGGTGAGCTGGGGGCCTTGGGCCGCGCCGGAGAGAGCCGCGGCAGCGACGAGGGCCAACGGCCGGGCCGTCGCGGCGAGCAGGAGAGCGGCCCCGAGCAGGAGGGTGGCGCACCACAACACGGTGTCCGGGCGCAGGGCGTGCGGACGGCGGGCGAGGACCGCGTTGGCGGCGAGCGCGGACGCGGCGGCGCCCGACAGGAGATACGCGCCGTGCCCGGCCCCGCCGAGCGCCGCCGCGCCGAGCAGCGGGACACAGGTGATGAACATGCCGGCGCCGACGCAGGACACCACCGAGGCGGCCGTCGCGCGGGCGAGTGCGGGTGCGCGGTGGATCGCGCGGAACCCGGCGGCGAGGTCGGCGCGGATCGGGGCGTGCGGCCGGTGCCGGCCGGCGGGTTCGCCGGGAGCGCGCGGCAGCGTCCACGCGGACGGCAGCGCCAGGCAGATCAGCGCGGCGGAGACCGCGACCGCGACCGGCGCCCCCGACAGCCCGGCCAGCACCCCGGCGAGCGCGGGACCCACCAGGCTCGCCAGGTCGTAGGTCATCGCGTCCAGCGCGTTCGCCCGTGCCAGCGCGCCGGCGGCGACGCGGGGGAGTTGCGAGGTCCAGCCGCCGGAGAGCGCGGGTCCCAGCGGCCCGGCGAGCACCGCGAGCAGAGCGGCCAGTCCGATGGGCAGCCGGTCCAGTGTCGTGAGGAGTAGCACCAGGGCGGCCGCGTAGCCGCCGAGCGCGGTGGCCAGCAGGCGCCCGGGCCGGGCGGACCGGTCGAGCAGCACGCCGAACAGCGGCCCCCCGGCCGCCGCCGACACCATCAGCGCGGCCGGGACCGCCGCCGCGCGGGACGCCGACCCGGTGGCGGCCAGTCCCGCCAGCAGGAGCGCGGGCCCCGACATCTCGTCGCCGACCCGGGCCGCGACCGCGCCGCCGAGATACGCCCGTACGGCGCGGTCCGTGTGACGCTTTTCCATTCGAATGACGTTACGCAGGTAACTCAAATATTCGCCACGTGCGTTACAGTGCCCACGTGTCATCTCCATACGACGACTGGTCCACCCGGCACTCCGTGTCGGCCAACGCCAGGCGCACCGCCGCACTCGTCAACGCGCTTGCCGTGGACGACGGTTGGGCGGTAGCCGGCGCCGAGGCGTCTGCCGGTGCGATGGCGGACGAGGCCGCGGACGCCCGGACCCGGGCCGTGCTGGTCGCGGTGCTGCGCGCGTACGGCGAGGCCGATCCCCTGACCTTTACCGCCGACGACCTCGCCGACCTGCGCGCGGCGGCCCGCCTGCTGCGCGAGGTGTTCGCCGCCGAGCACGTCGACGAGGTCGCGGCCCGCCTCAACCGGCTGTTCGCGGCCGGCACCGGCCCGTTCCGCCTCACCTCCCACGGCGGTGGCACCCCCTGGCACCCGCACCTGGACAGCGACGACGACGCGCCGTGGGCCGAGTGGTTCCTCGCCTCCTCCTGCATGGCGCTCGCCGTCCTCGTCTGGGACCGCCAGCGCCCGCCCGGTGGTGTGTGCGCCTCCCCGAGCTGCCCGAACGTCTACGTCACCGAGGGGCGCGGCCCGAACCGCCGCTACTGCTCGCGGCGTTGTGCCACCCGCGAGCGCGTCGCGACCCACCGGGCGCGGGCGGCGGCACCGGCTGAACCCCTGCCGACGCCTCCGGCCGTATCCGTATCCGCGTCCGCGCGGAGGTCGGTCGGAAGGCGGCCGGCCGGGGGAGGGCCGGCCGGAGGAGGGCCGCCCGGGGGATGGTCGTCATGACGAACGACCCTTTTCCGGTGGACGAGTTGGCGAACGATCCGGCGAACGACCCGGTGAACGGCCCGGTGAACGCCCCGACCGGCGGCCCGGCGATCGAACTGGTCCCGGTCGCGGCGGCCTACCAGCCCGTGCTGGCCCGCCTCCTCCAGCTCTACCTCCACGACTTCTCCGCCTGGCGCCCGCAAGACATCACCGCGCAGGGCACGTTCGACTACCCCTACCTCGACGCGTACTTCACCGAGCCGAGCCGGGAAGCGCGCCTCATCCGGGTGGGCGGCGCCCTGGCCGGATTCACCATGACCCGCGAACTGCCCGACGGTGCAAGGGAGATGAGCGAGTTCTTCGTGCTGCGCGGCTACCGCGGGCACGGTACGGGCCGCGTTGTCGCCCTGCGCACCCTGCGCCGGCACCCCGGCAACTGGGTCGTCGAGTTCGACCACGCCAACACCGTCGCCGCCCGCTTCTGGCCGCCCGTCGTCGCCGAGGCCGCCGGCGGCCCGGTCACCCGCGAGGACCACATGCCCCCGGCCGCCCCGCACGCCGTCGCGTGCCTGCGCTTCGCCGTCGCCCTGCCCGCGCCCTGACCCCGCCTGCCGGGTTCCCGTGGCGGCCGGTTCGCCCCGGCGCTCGTCCGCGCGAACGGTCACTGTCAGTGGTCGCTCCTACGATGTCGGGTATGAAGATCGAACCCTTCGACATCCGAACCGCGCTGCCCGCGCTGCTCGCCGCGCCGCGCGACCGCGCGCTCGCCTGGTGGTTCATCACCGGCTTCGCCGCATACTTCGGCCGGCCGCTCGGTGCGGGCGACGGTTGGGACCCCGCGGTCGTCGAGGCCGCCGAGCGGCGCCTCGGCCTGACGTTTCCGGCCGCGCTCCGGGAGGCGTACCTGCTGTTCGGCCGGCGCGACGACCTGACCAGCAACCACGACCGGCTGCTGCCGCCCGACAAGCTGTATGTGATGGACGGCGCGATCGTGTACCGGGAGGAGAACCAGGGCTGTGCCTACTGGGGCATACCCCTGGCCGACCTCGAGCGTGCCGACGCCGTGGGAGACGACGTCGTGCGCGACGACCCGCGCACGGTGGGCCGACCCGACCTCGCGGACAAGTCCCAGGAGCGCTGGGAGCCGTGGATGCCGAGCCTGACCTCCGCCTGCGTCGAGATCGTCATGGCCGAGGCGCTGTTGGACCCTGACGCCCACACCGACTTCCTGACCACTGATGGTGATGGTCTCGCGCCGGAAGTGGAGGCGTTGTGCGACTGGGGCCAGACGTTCGGACCCGGCAGCCGCTGGTTCGCCGGGCCCGACGTCCTGATACGCGAGGTCGAGGACGCGTTCGTCTGCGTCAGGGCCCGCACCCCCGAAGCGCTCGACTCGATCCGCGACGCGCTGCCCGGCGACTGGCTCGACGGCTGACGGCCCCCTGCCCTCGGCCCCCCGGCCATTGGTCACTGACCCTCGGCCCACCCGGGTCCGGGCCTCCTCGGGTGCTGCCGTCTGCCGGGAACGGGCCCGGGAGCTTCCGCGTTCGACGTCTGTCGGGTAGGAGTTCGGAGACGAGTGGAATCGAGGGAGGGGCCGGATGGGGTTCGTCGTCTTCATGACGCTGCCGGGGTTGGTCATCCTGCTGACGGCGGTCGCGTTCGTCGACCAGTTGATGCTGCGCGCCGGCCGAGCCGGTGTGCTGCCCTGGCGCGGTGGCCGGCAGGGCCAGATCACGGCGACCGGGTTCGAGCAGCTCCACGCCAGCTTCTCACCCGGCAAACAGAACGAGCTCGACGAGCGCAAGTCCTCGCTCACGCTCCGCGACGAGGAGGGCGACGGCGCGCCCCCGCGCTCGAAGGTCGATCTGGACCACGGCACCGCGGTGATCCGGGTGGACCCGCGCCCCGAGCCGAGCTGACGCCCCAACTCGTACGGTGGTCAGGTGCGTCGAAGCCGGTTGATCGTTCGCCGGGGGATTGGCGAGGCTGGCAGACTTGCCCGCGGACAGGATCGGGAGGCGGGGGATGGACGGCGTGCCATGGGTAGTGGTACCTCGCGCGTCCGCCGCCGGAACCGGCTGGGCTGCGCCGCGTTCGGGACGGCTGGGCCGGGACGGACTGATCGCGAAGTTCCACGACGCGGTCCGTCGGCCCGACGCTTTCGGCGGTGTGCCGGTGCTCCCGCTCCTGCTCGACCTGATCGCCGAGGCCGACGGGCACACCGACGGCATCGTGTGGATACCGGACACGAACGAGCGCCTCGGTACCGTGCAGTTGGTGCTGAGCTCCTACCCCGACCCGGACGTCCACGTGGCCGCGTCCCAATACGGCGAAGACGCCTACCGACGGGGCTGGTTGCGCCTGGACCGAACCCTCGGCTCCGCAGAACACACCGCGCTCGTCGCTGGGGCGGCCGCCTGGGCAGGCACGGACCGCACCGTCCACGAGGTGCTCGACGAGTTCGGCCCGGCGTCGATCACTTTCGGCGACCCGGACCC
>NZ_JACEGK010000492.1:0-6089 GCF_056859195.1 Streptomyces sp. NH27 | reverse complement strand
GACGAGCTGACCACGGCCGAGAGGCTGCCGGCGGCCTTGGGGATCAGACCGTGACGCTCGGCTCGATCACTTCGGTGTCGCGTGGTGGAGTTCGGTGATCGTCACGCTCGTGGCGAATCCGAGGACCGGGTCAGGGGACGGGGAGATGAGACTCTCGTAGAGCGGGCGGTAGTGCGCGATCTTCCGTGGCGTCCGGCCGTCGTTGCCGTGAGAGGCGATCAACTCGCCGCCCAGGGCGGCGAAGCCGGTCATCGCAGTGTGATCGATCCACAGATCCACACCGGACTCGGCGAACATCAGAACCGTCTCCTTGCTGCTGGACCCCGTACGCCAACTGCTGTGCAGCCGGGCCGTTCCGGTCGTCCCACGGGAGTTGTACGAGACGGTGTGCCAGGCGCCGGCGCCGCCATCCGACTCCTGGGCGGATACCAGCGATGTGGGCTCCACGAGACGTGCGAGCACGCTCAGTTGGTTGACCCCCGAGTCCATCCAGCTGGTCCCGTACGAGTCGAAGGCGTGCTGCCCGAGCAGGATGTACGGATCGTAGAAGGCCATGGTGACGCCGGTGACCGGACCCCAGTCGGGATGCGCCGTGATCTGCTCGGCAGCCCAACACACCTCGGGGGAGAAGGCGAAGTGGTGCTCGGTGAAATACCCGGTCCTGGACATCCACCGTGTCGTCCAGGGCCCGCAGCCGGGCCAGCGAGTCGGGATCGTGTACGAGCGGCTTCTCGACCAGCACGCGGGCCGTGGACCGGGAGAGCGCCTCGATTGCCAGCGCACCATGGGTATGGGTGGGCGTCGCAATCACCGCGAGGTCCGGATCGTGCCTCTCCAGGGCCGCGCTGAGCGTCCGGTAATGCGGCGGCTGAGCACCCCGGAAGCCGACCGGCTTACCCGGGTTCGGGTCGACGGTGAACTCCAGGGTGAACCGGTCGTCGTCGGCGAGGACCTGGAGATGTGTCTGCGCGATGACGCCCACACCCACCAGCCCGACCCGCACGCGTTCTCTCACTGCGCCCTCCTCACGAGTTGCTCCCAGCGCCCCAAGGAAGCGGTGGAACCATCGACCCGGTCGACCGCCGGACGTCGGGCGGCGGCCGACTCGGTTCCGTCGATCCACGTGGTGACGATGGGTACCCAGTATGTGTTGCCGCCCGAAGCGCGTGTGCGCTCATCAAGATCGGTGCGCGTACGGCGTGCACGAACTGAGTCGTCCGCCGCGGCGGGACCGGACCGTGGGGCGCCCAGGGAGCGTCAGAGGCCGCCATCGTTGGCGGAGTCGGCGAAGGTGACCATGTGCCGGTGGTACGTGGCGCGTTCAGGATTGGGGAAGCGCACATTGTGGCGGTGGTAGCGGTGGAAGGCGATGATCACTGCCGCGTAGATGATCTCGGTGGGCAGTTCCGTCTGGTCCTCGGCGGACAGCGGCCGCAGGCAGTTGTATCCACGGAGGAGGAGCTGAAGGCGTTCGGGCGACAGACGGCCGTCCGGGCTCTGGCAGAGGCCGACCGCTGCCATGCCGAGGTCGAGCAGGGGATCGTCCAGGGACGCGGTCTCCCAGTCGATGATGGATAGGCCGCCGTCGGCGCGGATGATGAGGTTGTCGGCGAAGAGGTCGCCATGGATCGGGACGCACGGCCTGCGGTGATCTGCTTCATGACGGCTGATCACGGTCAACTGTCCGTCGAGCCAGGCGGCGAAGGCGCGGTCAGGAAGTCTGCGGCGGCCGTCCGATGGGCGCTGTTCAGTCGCCGCGTGCCGACCGGCAGGTCCAGGCCCCCAGGTGGCAAGCCGTGCAGTTGAGCGAGGAGTTCGCCTGCCGCGGGTGTCAGGAAGCGGCTGCTCGAAGCGGCCGGGAATCAGTTCCTTGAGCAAGTACGGCTTGCCGTCCAGGACAGTGATGTCTTCGCCGTCGGTGTGGCGATCACGTGAGCGGTGGGCAGACCCAGATCCGCGAGGGTGTGGGTGATACGTGCCAGGCGCCGGGCGCTGTCTTCGTCGTGATTGTCCAGAGCGGTCAGCACGTACACACGGCCGTCTCTCGGGGTGCTCAGCCGGAAACTGGAGTTCGCCGCGCCCCCCTTCAAGGGCTCGGCGAAAGGCGCGGCGAGCCCGTCGCGCTGAGCCAGTGCGGGCAGATCGAGGTCGTTGATACCGGTGTACGTGGCCACGCTGCACCGTAGCGCTTCGATCGTATGCTCCGGGCCTGGAAACTCATGTCGGTGTCAATGGGCGGCGATGGCGGCCTGTCGGTCAGTGACGATGGCGGCCCAACGGGCGGCGGCGGTGGAGGTGCCGTCGATCCACGTGGCGCGGGGGAGGTCGGGCGGTGGTTCGGTGGCATCGAAGAAGTGGCTGATCTCCACGAGGTAGGCGAACTCGGCTCCGTTGACGCAAGCGCGGAGCTGGGAGCGGGCCGCTTGGAGGCCGGGCTGGTTGCCGAGGACGGCTTGGTGAAAGCAGACGGTGAGCCGTGCGTAGGCCACCGATGAGGTAAGGCCGCTGGCTTGGGCTTCCGCTTCGACCTCGGCCGCGCGGGTGGGCAGTTGGGGATCGGCCCCGGCGTCCCGTAGCAGTTCGGCGATACGGGTCTGGACTACGGCCCAGCGGATACGGGCTCCTTGCAGCAGTTGCTCCGCGAGCTGGATTTGCTGGTCGGCGCGGGCGCGGTCCTGGAAGGCGGCGGCGAAGGCGAGGCAGGCCCGGCTCAAGGCGGCCTCACCGGGGGCGGAATCGGCGGCTTCCCGGCAGGCATCGTCGTAGGCGGAGCAGGCCAGAGCAATGCTGCCCTGGGTCCACCACAGGTCGCCGAGGGTGCGGTGATAGCGGCTGCCGGCGCCGAGTTGTTCGGTGGCGGCCCGTACGGCGGGGAAGTCGCCGAGGCGTCGGGCGAGATGGACCAGGCCGCGGGCGGCCTCACCGGCCAGCGGGCCTGCCCCGGCGGCGACCTGTCGCATACCTGCCGCGGACTCCTGGGGACGGCCCAGATCCCGTTGGCATTCAGCGAGGTAGTAGCGGGCGAGGTCCTGGGCGGGCGGGGGAAGCCGGCCCTCGGCCAGCACGGCGGTGAGCTGGTCGACGGTTTCCTGTCGATGGATGCGCTGGCGTCGTGCGACCGCACCGAGCGTTGTGGCGAGCGCGGCGGCGGGAGAGCCCGACGGGCCGGGCGGCAGTTCGACCGGTTCCCAGATGAAGTCGGCCACGTATTGGTAGGCGGCGTCCACGAGCCAGCCGAGTTCCAGGTCGTGGTCGCGGGCCAGCCGTAGACCCTGAGTGAGACAGGCGACCAGCCGCTGCCGGTCCCCGCCGGGCGGTGGCCGCTCATCGCCCAGGGCGTCGAAGGCCCGCCGCGCCGCACGCTGCCAGTCCGCCGGAGACCAGCGGTCCTCGGCGGTCTGGTCGGCGTCGCGGATCGCCTCGCGGATCAGGTTGTGCAGGTGGTACGGATAGGGGGCAGTCGGATCGGTGTCGATGAAAGGGCGCTCCACCAGTTGCAGGGCGGCGGCATCCTGCGGAAGACCTGCGGCGGCCGTTGCCAGGTCCACCGAGAAGGAGTCCAACAGGCTGACAGTCCGCAGCACTTGGCGCTCGTCGGACGACAGGTCGCGGAAGGTCCGGGCGACCAGAGCCGGGAAGTCGTAGTGGAACTCGTCGGCCTCGGGTTGATGTCCGGTGCGCTGGTACAGGTCGAGATAGCGCATGACGGCCAGATCCAGGTACAGCGGCAGCCCATGGGAACGCCGGACGATCTGGTGACGAGTGTCCGGAGCCATCAGGGGTTGGCCGTCTCGGGTGAGTCGCACGCACAGATAGTGCTCGCAGTCCTGTGCGGAGAGGTAACCGACGCGGTGCTGACGGGGCTCGGCGGTGGCGCCGGGTGCGAGCTGCGGCCACACATGAGATCCGGTCCAGTCGAGTTGGCCGTCGAGACGTTCGTCGTCCCATTGGAGTCGGTTGCGTCCAGTGACGACGAACAGGGCATTGGGCATCAGCCAGGCCGCTCGCTGGATCAGCCGCTCCAGGTCACGGTGGGTGCGATCGCCCACGTCCTCGAAGGTGTCGAGCAACACCACCGGGATTCCCGACTGCTCGGCGGGAAGTTGAGCGAGGTCCCAGGCCAGCAGATGGGAGTAGTACGACAGCGCGTCCAGGTCGGCGTCGGCCTCAAGGAGATCGGCGAGCCGTGCGCAACCGGCCAGCGCCCGCACGCTCTGCCGGTGCTCCCGCAGCGAGCCGACCACCGAACGCAAGGTCTGGCCGACAAGCGCGCCCAATGTGCCGGGCAGGGCGACGGCCTGAGCGATGTCCCCCAGTACGGACTGCACCTGCTCGGGCAGGGCGACCGCGGTGGCGAAGCGGCGCAGGAACCCGTTGCGACGCAGGTACGCCTCCAGCGCTTCGCCCGGGTGATTGACGTCCCAATACCGGCTCAACGCCAGGTCGAATGCGGGCATCGGGCGCCCCAGCCGGCCGATGGTCAGGCGTAACGCCAGCACCATGTCCTCGAAGCCGAGACCGGACTGCCGGGAAAGATCGATCCGCACCGGCAGGAGACGGCCCACCCCATCGGGCACCGATGACCACTGCTCGGTGCTCGGCCCATCCGCGGACAGGTGCTCCTCAAGATGCCGCGAGAACGTCGACTTACCGATGCCACCAACCCCGTAGAAGACCAGCACGTTGCGGCGCGGACACTCGAAGTCCTCGACGCTGAAGGCGGTTTCGCGGATGGCGGCGACGTGCGCGACGAGGCTGCGGGCCACGGCCTTCCACTCGTCCATCCGGTCCGCGAAGACATCCTCGGCGGTCAGATTCTGCTGGTTGGAGCGGAACAGGGAGCGAAGATCCGACCGGGACAACGGCGTTCCCTTCGGGGTCGGCGAGCTGACAGTGTGCACATGGGCACAGTCAGTTTAGGTGCGGCGGGCTGCCCTGCCGAAGGTCCGTGGAGTGCGCCGTCCGGATCAAGCCAGTTCCGGCCTCGCAGGCGGGACAACTGGGAGCCGTTCGGCGATGTCCAGTAGCCCGGACGGCACGTACCCCGTTCCACCTGCGACAAGTGCGCTGTCCGCGGGCCGCTCCTGTGCGGAGGGTGAACGCCCGTGCTACCCCAGGACGGTGGCGATGGCGAGTGCGATCCGCTCGGTCCAGTCGATGGCGTCGGTGACGTCCGCGTCGGTGATCGGGCGGCGTTGCTTGAGACTGCCGTCCACGAGGTCCGCCTCGTGGGCGATCTTGTTGCGGCGGTCGGTGATCGTCAGGTGCTGCTTCTTCACGGTCTGGGCGTTCATCGCGGTCCGGCCGTGGTTCCAGGCGTTGATCTGGACGGCGGCCTTGGCCCAGACGTCCTCCTCGCTGACCAGCTTCAGCGCCTCGCTGATCTTGCGGGGATTTTGGAGCGAGGCGTTGGCCCACTTCGCCTTCACGTGCTCCGAGACGGCGTCGGCGAGGGTCGTCGTACCCCGCCGTACGGCCTCGACCATCTCAAGCGGCAGTTCGAACCTCGTCAGCTGGTACGGCATACCGGGACTGTCCTGCCCGGCCAGTTCCGCCACCCGCCGGTACAACTCCTCGTGGAACCAATGGTCGATGGCGCTGACGGCCTGCACCCACGCGGCGCGGTAGAAGTCCCCGATGTCGAACAGCGGCGACTGGAAGGCGGCCAGGCTCTTGCCGGCCACCACCATCTTCCGGGCGTACTCGATGTTGGTCCTGAACGCCTGGAACTCCCGCGTCTGCGGGTACGGAACTGCCACGGTTCGCCGTCCTTGTGCCTCGCCATGATCCGGCCTCAAGATTCTCGGCGAGGACTGGACGGGTCAACCCGATTCGGGTGCGGTTCGGGGCGGTTGGCTCGATCGCGTCCGTGTCGGTGCGTTCGGCCGTTGCCGGACGCGGGCCCGGAAGGCCGCGGTTCCCGGGGGTCGGAGAAGGGTTCGAGGCGACCGAGAGTTTCCGCCCGGTGCGCCCGCGCGGTCTCGGGGGCGCCGGCCTCGACTGCGGAGGTCGACTGGTGCAATTTCACCTCGCGAGGGTGCCCGGCAATGTCAGTACTGGCGGAGTGGGGTTGTTTGCGCCGTTCGGGG
>NZ_JACEGK010000491.1:0-6091 GCF_056859195.1 Streptomyces sp. NH27 | reverse complement strand
TCCCGGCAAGGTTTGCCCCGCTCGCCGCCCTGGCGCGGCCGTCCACGGCGTTGCCGCATCGGCCGAGTAGGTCCACTACGAGGCCGCTGCGGCGCCTTGCGGACGACCACGCCAGCACGCCTCGCTTGCCGGGCAAACCTTGCCGGTCACGGCACTAGCTCTTGTGCGTGGGAGCCATGCAGGAGGGCTTGGGCGCCGGCGGGTTCGCCGCCACGACCCGCGCCTCCGCCGCCTGCGTAGGCGTCGCCAACTTCGCGAAGGCGTTGCCGATCAGCACGTCGACCGTCGTCCCCTTGCGCTCGGGGTCGATCTTCACGCTGGAGCCGGCCACTTGCGTACCCGCCTCGCGGGCGGCGGCCTCCCCGGCCGGCCCGGAGACGATCAGCGCGGACTGCGTGACCTTCGCGTTGTACTCGTCGGTCGCGTTCCCGAACTTCGCCACCTTGAAGCCGCGGCCGGCGAGCTGGTCCGCGGTGGTCTTCGCGAGCCCGCCGCGCGTGGTCGCGTTGAGGACGTTCATCGTCACCTGCGTCGGATGCGGCAGGGCCATCGGCTTGCCGGTGGCCGCCGGACCGGGCGCGGGGGAGCAGGACGGGTGGCTGGGCGCGGCGTTCGCCTTCGCGTCCTTGCCGTCGCCGCTGAAGACATGGAAGAGCTGCAGAGCCCCCCAGCCGAAGAGGCCGAGTACGACAACCGCGGCGATCAGGACGGCCACGAAACGGCCGCGCTGCCTGGGCGGACGCATACGCGGATACGAGTTACCGGTTACCCGGTACTTCCCGCCCATCCCGGAGGGGGTCAGCATGCTCATGAGCGCAGCGTAAGCGGATTGTCAGTCCATCTCCAGGACCCGGGCGTGCAGCACTTGTCGCTGCTGCAGCGCCGCGCGCACGGCGCGGTGCAGGCCGTCCTCCAGATAGAGGTCGCCCCGCCACTTCACGACATGCGCGAAGAGGTCCCCGTAGAAGGTGGAGTCCTCCGCCAGGAGTGTCTCCAGGTCGAGCTGTCCCTTGGTGGTCACCAACTGGTCCAGCCGCACGGGACGCGGGGCGACGTCCGCCCACTCGCGCGTGCTGACCCGGCCGTGGTCCGGGTACGGCTTCCCGTTTCCGATGCGCTTGAAGATCACACGGAAAGCCTACCGGCCCGGCTTGTCCGGGCGCAGCCTCGACGCAGGGATGGCGTACGACCGAAAGGCCCATAGGGGACGAAAAGTTGCCGGAGCCGGTTCCGCCGTCCACCGCGGCAAGCGAACCGAGATTCGTTTTTCGAGTAAAACACTTGGTAATGTTGTTGTATGAACAGTGCTGCCCTCATCCCCCGTCCCCGCGGGCCGCGCAGGCTCCCCACCGCCGGTGTACTGCGCCTGGGCAGGACATCGGACATCTGGTTCAAGCCCGCCACCAGCGCGGTGATCGCCTCGGCGATCCCCAACGTGATCCTGCTCTGCCTCGGCCGGCTGGACCTGGCGATGTACACGATGGCCGGCTCGCTCTGCGCCACCTACGCGCACAACCGGCCGTATGCCAACCGGGCCAAGGCGCTGATCGGTGTCGTGTTCGGCATGGTCGGTGGCCTCGCCGTCGCCCTCGTCGTCGCCTCGCTCACCGGCAGCACCATGGTGCTGATCACCGTCGGCGCGCTGCTCGCCGCGGCGCAGAGGCTGCTGTGCGACGCCACCAGGATCGGCCCGCCCGCCCATGTGATCTTCGCCTTCGTCAGTTCGGCGGCCCTGTTCGTGCCCCAGTCCATCGGCCAGGTCCCCGGCCATATCGGCCTCGCCCTGGGATCGGCGGCGGTCGCCTATCTGGTGAGCATGGCCCCCGGGCTGTTCCGCCCGCAGGGCCCCGAGCGCCGCGCGGTACGTGGCGCGCTCCGGGCGACCGCGCGGTACGCGGGACTCCCGGCCGGGGACCCGGAGGCGGGACCGGCCCGCGCGAGCGCGGCCTCCGCCATCCAGACCGCCTGGCAGAACCTGCTGGTCAGCGGCCGCCGCACCGAGGACAGGCGGGCCCTGGAACGCCTGCTGATCCACGCCGAGGTGTCCCTCGCCGGCCCCGGCGGGGCCGACGCCGGCCTGCTCACCGGCTGGGCCGGCCGGCTGCGCGGCACCGGCCCCGTCCCGCGCCCGGCGGACGCGGACAACGGCACCGAACTCCTCGGCATCGAGACCGAACTCGCCGTCCCCGCGCGCTCGCTCTGGCAACGGCTGCGGCCGGGCGGTGTGGTCTTCCCGGTCGCCGTCCGCACCTTCGTCGGCTGTGCGCTGGCCGGCTACGTCTCGTTCGGCCTCGGCGTCGGACGGCCCTACTGGGCCATCGTCACCGCCGCCGCCGTCTTCCAGGCCAACGTCAGCCAGTCCTGGCGCCGCAGCATCCAGCGGGTCTTCGGCAACCTGGTCGGGGTCCTGATCTTCGCCGCGGTCGTCCCGCTCACCCACACCGGCGCGACCGCCCTGGTGCTGGTCTCCCTGGCGTTCAACTTCGGCGCCGAGGCGTTCATGCCCCGCAACTACTGGCTGGGCAGTATCTGCGTGACCCCGATGGCTCTGCTGATCGTCGAGTTCGCCGGGCGCCGGCCGGTCGGTGAGCTCTTCACCGACCGGGTCCTCGACACCCTGGTCGGCGCTGTCGTCGGGGTGCTGGTCACCATGGCGGTCGTCACCCGCCGCCCCGGCCACCATCTGGAGGCGGCCCTGGCCGGCGCCCGTGCCGCCCAGCAGGACGCACACTCCGCGCTCACCGCCCCGGCCCCCGGCTCGCTGGAGGCCGCCGGACGGCGGCTGGCCTTCGCGCTGATCGAACTGCGCCAGGCCAGGGACACCGCGGCCGGTGAGTGGTGGCAGTCCCCGCTGCCCGAGCAGGAGGTGCTGGTCGCCGAGCAGGACGGACACCGTACGCTCGCCGAGACGGTACGCGCCCGGGGGCTGGGGAACGACGGCACCGCGGCAGGCATCGGAGGGAGCGCGGCGGCATGACGGCAGCGAGGGAAGGCAGGCCGGCCGACGACACCGTGGCCGCGGTGGTCCGCCAGTGGCAGACCGTCCGTCCCGACCTGGACACCGCCCCGATGGAGGTCATCGGCCGGATCAACCGCTGCGCCGCGCTCCTCCAGCAGGCGGAGGACGCCCCGCTGCGCCGCGCCGGCCTGACCCGGCCCGAATTCGACCTGCTCAGCGCCTTGCGGCGGACCGGGCACGAACTGACCCCCGGCGAGCTGGCCCGGGAGACCTTCTCCTCCGGCGCCGCGGTGACCAAGCGGCTGAAGCTCCTCGGGGAGCGCGGCTGGGTGGACCGCCGCAGCGACACCAGGGACCGCAGGGTCGCCCGGGTACGGCTCACCAAGAGTGGCAGCGAGCTGATCGACTCGGTCGTGCCCGACCAGTTGCGCTACGAGAGCGTCGCACTCTCCGGCCTCCCGGACGGCGACCAGCGGCGGGTCGCGGCACTCCTCGCCGAGCTGCTGGTCCAGTTGGAGGGACGGCTCGGGGTGCCCCGGGGTTGAGCTTGGGCTGACTCCGGTCTGGCCCGGGCGTTCCTCACCCTGGGCGCGGCGTGGCGCCGCCGGCTGTCCCTTCGCCGCCGCGGCCCGGGAACGGGACCGGCTCCGGCTCCGGCGCCGGCTTCGGCCGTCAGATGCCGGGCCGGTACCGCAGCGGATGGTCCGCCGGGACCTCCACCAGCACGATGCGATGGCCGTCGGGGTCGGTGATCCACATCTCGATCAGCCCCCAGGGCTCCTCGCGCGGCTCCCGGACGATCTCGGCGCCCCGGGCCCGCAGTTCCTGGTGGGCGGCCCCGACGTCGGGGACCTGGAGCCACAGGCTCAGGGTGTCGGCGGGGGCCGTATCGGAGCGCCCGGACACCTCCAGGAAGCCGCCGCCGAGGAAGTAGACCGTGCCCCGCTCGGGGCCCGCACCGAATTCCCGGTACACCTCCAGGCCCAGGACGTCCCCGTAAAAGCGGCGGGAGCGGTCCGGGTCGGCGGGACGCAGAAGGGTCCGGCTGCTGAGTACATGCACCATGCCGCAGCACTCTAGATACCCGTAACCCGTACGTCGCCGGCCTGGGCACTCGCGGCGTACAGCAGCGCTCTCGTCGGCGGGTGGGCGGCGCGGGACGGCGACCAGGCGAGACGCAAGTGCAGGGTCGGGGTGCGCAGCGGCAGCGCCGTCAGCGCGCCGGCGGCCAGGTCGTCGGCGACGGCGAAGGACGGCAGCAGCGCCAGGCCGATCCCGGACCTGGCCCAGGCCCGCATCACGGCGACGCTACCCGCCTGCACCCGCTCCACGCCGGGGCCGCACAGCCGGCCGGTCGCGAGCGCGAAGGAACAGGCGGAGTGGACGTTGACCAGCAGCCGCTCGCCGCGCAGGTCCGAAGGGGCGAGCCGGCCGGCTGTCGCGAGCCGGTGCCCGGGCGCCGCGACCAGCACCAGCGGTACCGGTTCCAGATCCAGGAACTCCAGGTCGGCGCCGGCCGGAGGCGTGAAACCGAGGCCGCCGAGCGAGTCGCCGGCGTCCAGCACCAAGGCCGCGTCCAACTCCCCTGCGGCGACCGACGCCAGCAGCGCGGAGCGGTCGGCCTGCGAGGTGACCTCGACATCCAGGTCCGGCCTGCGCGCGGCGAGTCGTTCCAGAATGCCGGGCACGATCGCGGCGGCGATGGACTCCAGCGCGCCGAGCCGTACCGCCGTACGCTCCCGGCCCGCGTCGGCCACGTCGCGGCGGGCCTGCTCGGCCTGTTCCAGCAGCCGCCGGCTCCACACCAGCAGCCGCTCACCGGCGGCCGTGACCCGCATGCCGCGCGGCCGCCGTTCGAACAGCTCGACCCCGAGCGACACCTCCAGGGCGCGCACCGCCTGCGACACCGACGACGGCGCGAGCCCGAGCCGTACGGCGGCGTCCGTCACGCTCCCCGCTCCCGCGACGGCCTCGAAGGTCCGCAACTGCCGCAACTCCATCAGGGGCGCGGTGGCAGGGTCGGCGGTGGCCGTCGGGGCGGCGGTGCGCGTGGTGCGAGTGGTGCGCGTGGTGCCGGGTGGGGCCGGCGCCGTGCTCGGGGTGCCGGCGCCGGGTGCGAGGGACGCTCCGGCCGGGTCGGCGCCGGTTCGTGCCGTGTTCGCGCCGGTCCCCGCCGAGCCCGCGGCAGCGCTTCGCCTCGTCATGCGGCTCATCGTCGCATTCGGTTCCGCCGAACGGAGGGTGCGGGCGGAGCGGTGGAGCGGGGAGCGGGCGCGGCGGGAGGGTGCGGGGCATGTCGCACACGCTTCCGCCCACTGTTCCGCCGCGTACGCCGTCGGCCGCCCCGCGTACGGGGTCCGCGCTGTTCGGCATCGCCCTCGGGTACTTCATGGTGCTGCTCGACACGACCGTGCTGTCCGTCGCCGAGCCCGACCTGGCGCGTTCGCTGGGCAGTTCGATCGCCGGGTTGCAGTGGGTGGTGACCGGGTACACCGTCGCGTTCGGCGCGCTGTTGCTGTCGGCGGGCGCGGTCGGCGACCGGTACGGGGCGCACCGCGTGTTCCGCTCGGGTGTCGCGGTCTTCGGCGCGGGTTCGCTGCTCAGCGCGTGCGCGCCGGGGCTGTGGACGCTGGTGGGGCTCCGGGCGGTGCTCGGGGTGGCCGCGGCGGCGTGCGTGCCCAGCTCGATGGCGATGATCACCCGGCTCTATCCGGACCCGGCACGGCGGGCCCGCGCGGTGGCGGTGTGGGCGGCGGTGAGCGGGGCGGCGCTGGCGGCGGGCCCGATCGCGGGCGGGCTGCTGGTCGCGCTTGCGGGCTGGCGGGCGGTGTTCCTCGTGAACGTGCCGCTGGCCGCGGTGGTGCTCGTCCTGGTCGCCGGTCCCGCGGTGCGCTGCCCGCGCGGGGCGCGCGGGGTGGACTGGGGCGGGCAGCTCGCGGTGTGCGCCGCGCTCGGGCTGCTCACGGACGCGTTGATCGCGTTCGGGGCGCATGCGGTCGCCCACGGGGCCTGCTCGGCCGCAGGGGCGGTCGTCGCGGGGGCGCTGTTCGTCCGGCGGGAGCGGCGCAGCGCGTCGCCGGTGCTGGTGCCCGCGGTGCTGCGGGCGCCCGGGATGGCCGGGATGCTCGCGGC
>NZ_JACEGK010000490.1:0-6102 GCF_056859195.1 Streptomyces sp. NH27 | reverse complement strand
GTACGAGCCCCTTCGTGTGCTCCCGTTCGTGTGCTCCCGTTCGTGTGCTCCCGGTCTCAGCGGTGGTGGGTCGGCGACACGGTGACCTCGACGCGCTGGAACTCCTTCAGGTCCGAGTAGCCGGTGGTGGCCATCGAACGGCGCAGGGCGCCGAAGAAGTTCATCGAGCCGTCGGGGGCGTGCGACGGGCCGAGCAGGATGTCCTTCGTGGTCCCGGCGGTGCCGAGGTTCATCCGCTTGCCGCGCGGCAGTTCGGTGTTGACCGCCTCCATGCCCCAGTGGAAACCGCGGCCGGGCGCGTCGGTGGCGCGGGCCAGCGGGGAGCCCATCATCACCGCGTCCGCGCCGCACGCGATCGCCTTGGGCAGGTCGCCGCTGGCGCCGAAGCCGCCGTCCGCGATGACGTGCACATACCGGCCACCGGACTCGTCCATGTAGTCCCGCCGGGCCGCCGAGACGTCCGCGACGGCGGTCGCCATCGGCACCTGGATGCCCAGGACGTTCCGCGTGGTGTGCGCGGCGCCGCCACCGAAGCCGACCAGCACGCCCGCGGCCCCGGTCCGCATCAGGTGCAGCGCCGCGGTGTACGTGGCGCAGCCGCCGACGATCACCGGCACGTCCAGCTCGTAGATGAACTGCTTCAGGTTCAGCGGCTCGTGCGACCCGCTGACGTGCTCGGCCGACACCGTGGTGCCGCGGATCACGAACAGGTCGACGCCCGCGTCCACCACGGCCTTGGAGAACTGCGCGGTGCGCTGCGGCGACAGCGCCGCCGCCGTGGTCACCCCGGCGTCGCGCACCTCCTTGATCCGCTGGCCGATCAGCTCCTCGCGGATCGGCGCCGCGTAGATCTCCTGGAGCCGCGCGGTGGCCCGGGAGTCGTCGACCTCGGCGATCTCCGCGAGCAGCGGCTCCGGGTCGTCGTACCGCGTCCACAGCCCTTCCAGGTTCAGCACCCCGAGGCCGCCCAGGTTGCCGATCCTGATCGCCGACTCCGGAGACACCACCGAGTCCATCGGCGCGGCCAGGAACGGCAGCTCGAACCGGTAGGCGTCGATCTGCCACGCGATCGAGACCTCCTTGGGGTCCCGGGTCCGCCGGCTGGGCACCACGGCGATGTCGTCGAACGCGTATGCCCTGCGGCCCCGCTTGCCCCGCCCGATCTCGATCTCAGTCACGTCCTACGCCTTTCTGTCCGTCCTGCGCCCCCAAGTATGACGGGTCCCCCCGGGTCACCCGTGACCGCGCGTCGCGGAGTACCCGCACATACTCAGGGGCGCGGGGAACGGCGCGGGCAACCCACCACCGGCAGGTGGTCCCTGAACCGACCGAACACACCACCCGAGAGGGCCCGTTCGGCCTCAGCCGTGGTAGTTGGGGGCCTCGACGGTCATCTGGACGTCGTGGGGGTGGGACTCCTTGAGCCCCGCGGCCGTGATGCGGACGAACTTCCCCTTGGACTCCATCTCGGCAATGCTCCCCGCACCCACGTAGCCCATGGTCTGGCGCAGCCCGCCGACCAGCTGGTGGAGGACCGCCGAGAGGGGGCCGCGATAGGCGACCTGACCCTCGACACCCTCGGGGACCAGCTTGTCGTCGGAGGAGACCTCGCCCTGGAAGTAGCGGTCCTTGGAGTACGAACGGGCCTGCCCACGGGACTGCATCGCACCGAGCGAGCCCATCCCGCGGTAGGACTTGAACTGCTTGCCGTTGATGAACAGCAGCTCCCCGGGCGACTCCTCGCACCCGGCCAGCAGGCTGCCGAGCATGACGCTGCTCGCGCCCGCGGCCAGCGCCTTGCCGATGTCGCCGCTGTACTGGAGGCCGCCGTCGCCGATCACCGGGACGCCGGCGTCGATGCAGACCTGCGCGGCCTCGTAGATCGCCGTGACCTGGGGGACGCCGATGCCGGCGACCACCCGGGTGGTGCAGATGGAGCCGGGGCCGACGCCGACCTTGACGCCGTCGACACCCGCGTCGAGCAGCGCCTTGGCGCCGTCACGGGTGGCGATGTTGCCGCCGACCACGTCCACCTGGACGCTGGACTTGATCTTGGCCATCCAGTCCAGCGCGTTGCTGTTGTGGCCGTGGGAGGTGTCGACCACCAGGAAGTCGACGCCGGCGCCGGCCAGCGCCTGGGCCCGGTCGAGCGCCTCGGGGCTGGCCCCGACGGCCGCGCCGACCAGCAGCCGGCTCTCGGCGTCCTTGGCGGCGTGCGGATACTGCTCGGCCTTGACGAAGTCCTTGACGGTGATCAGGCCCTTGAGCCGGCCCTCGTCGTCGACCAGCGGCAGCTTCTCGATCTTGTGCCGGCGCAGCAGCGCCATCGCGTCGCTGCCGGAGATGCCGACCTTGCCGGTGACCAGCGGCATCGGGGTCATGACCTCGCGGACCTGGCGGCCACGGTCGGACTCGAAGGCCATGTCGCGGTTGGTGACGATGCCGAGCAGCCGCCCGGCCTCGTCGGTGACCGGCACGCCGCTGATCCGGAACCGGCCGCACAGCGCGTCGGCCTCGCCGAGGGTGGCGTCGGGCCGGACCGTGATCGGGTCGGTGACCATGCCGGACTCGGAGCGCTTGACCAGGTCGACCTGGCTGACCTGGTCCTCGACCGAGAGGTTGCGGTGCAGCACGCCGACGCCGCCCTGGCGGGCCATCGCGATCGCCATCCGCGCCTCGGTGACCTTGTCCATCGCGGCGGAGAGCAGGGGGATGTTCACCCGGACGTTCCGCGAGATGAGGGAGGAGGTGTCCACCTGGTGGGGCAGCACCGAGGACGCCCCCGGGAGCAGCAGCACATCGTCGTAGGTGAGCCCGAGCGTGGCGAACTTCTCGGCTACTCCGTCGGCGTTCAGCGACATGACACCTTCCCGAATGGTCTTGCCCGGCGAGTTGTTCAATGGTAGTGGCTGCGCCGCTATTCCCCTGACCGCCCGGAGCCGCCCGGTCTGTCGGTTTCGCCACCATCCCCCGCGCCGCCGCGTCACCCCGGGAACCCTGCAAGAGCCGTCCCAGGGCACGGCTGCCTTGAACGGCTGCCCGGAACGCCTACGCGCTCAGGCCCGGCGCGTCCGTCTCCGCCGACACCGCGCCGGACTCCTCGGCGATCGCCCGCAGCCGGTTGAGCGCGCGGTGCTGGGCGACCCGGACGGCGCCCGGCGACATGCCCAGCACCTGCCCGGTCTCCTCCGCGCTCAGGCCCACCGCGACCCGCAGCAGCACCAACTCGCGCAGGTGGTCGGGCAGGCGGGCGAGCAGCTTACGGGCCCAGGCGGCATCGCTGTTGAGCAGCGCGCGCTCCTCGGGCCCGAGCGAGTCGTCCGGCTTCTCCGGCATCTCGTCGGACGGCACCGGGGCGCCGGGACCGCGCATCGCGGCCCGCTGGAGGTCGGCGATCTTGTGTGCGGCGATCGACACCACGAACGCCTCGAAGGGGCGGCCGAGATCGCGGTAGCGGGGCAGCGCGCACAGCACCGCGAGGCAGACCTCCTGGGCGAGGTCGTCCACGAAGTGCCGGGCATCACCGGGCAGACGGGACAACCTGGTCCGGCAGTACCGCTCGGCGAGGGGGTGAACGGCGGCGAGCAGGTCGTGTGTGGCCCGCTGATCCCCGTCGACCGCGCGACGAACGAGGGCACCGATGGCCGGGGGGTCGTCGTCACGCATCCACCCATGGTGCCTCGCCGCCGGACGATTCGCCGCATCGCGTCCGGACTTCTGCACCGAAGCGTTATGCGGTCCGCCCGGAACGGCGCCCGACGGCGCACCCGACTCGGGGTCGGGAGCGGTGTCGGGCGCGGCATCGGAGCCGATTCCAGGCCCTGTTGGGGACCCGGCCGCGGCCG
Source organism: Streptomyces sp. NH27 (assembly GCF_056859195.1). Lineage (NCBI taxonomy): Bacteria > Bacillati > Actinomycetota > Actinomycetes > Kitasatosporales > Streptomycetaceae > Streptomyces > Streptomyces sp. NH27. The sequence continues at coordinate 2,257 of NZ_JACEGK010000490.1, read as the reverse complement.
GCGCTCCGGACGAGGTGCCGTGCGCCACACCGGACGACCGCGCGCCCGGCACCGTCGCCGGCGCGGCACCCGGCACCGCCGATGCGGCCGAAGCCGCGGAAGTCGCCGAAGCCGCACCGGAAGGCGCGCTCCGCACGGCGTCACGCCCGCCGTTCGTACCGGGGGCAGGTGCGGACGGCCGCGCTCGCGCACCCGTCGCCGTCATCTCCGCCATACCCGGCCCCCACCGATCCCCGAGGAAGTCCATACGTCAAGCATGCGTCCTCCCCGGGGAAACCGAAGACCCGCGGTGGCTTCCCGGTCTTCCCGCGGGATTCCCACGGGAGTTCGCCGAGGTCGGCCGGGGGTCCGGCCACGGCACCAGTGCCCCTCCCGGCAAGGTTTGCCCCGCTCGCCGCCCTGGCGCGGCCGTCCACGGCGTTGCCGCATCCGCCGAGTAGGCCCACTACTAGGCCGCTGCGGCGCCTTGCGGCCGACCACGCCGGCACACCTCGCTACCGGGCAGACCTTGCCGGTCACGGCACTAGCGAACCAGGCCCCAACGGAAGCCGAGCGCCACCGCATGCGCCCGGTCGGAGGCGCCGAGCTTCTTGAACAGCCGCCGGGCGTGCGTCTTGACGGTGTCCTCGGACAGGAACAGCTCGCGGCCGATCTCCGCGTTGGAGCGACCGTGACTCATCCCTTCGAGCACCTGGATCTCGCGGGCGGTCAGGGTGGGCGCGGCGCCCATCTCGGCCGAGCGCAGCCGACGCGGGGCGAGCCGCCAGGTCGGGTCGGCGAGCGCCTGGGTGACGGTGGCCCGCAGTTCGGCGCGCGAGGCGTCCTTGTGCAGGTAGCCGCGGGCGCCGGCCGCCACGGCGAGCGCCACCCCGTCCAGGTCCTCGGCGACGGTGAGCATGATGATGCGGGCGCCGGGGTCGGCGGACAGCAGCCGCCGTACCGTCTCCACGCCGCCCAGGCCGGGCATGCGGACGTCCATCAGGATGAGGTCCGAGCGGTCGGCACCCCAGCGGCGAAGGACTTCCTCGCCGTTGGCCGCGGTGGTAACGCGCTCGACGCCGGGCACGGTGGCCACCGCGCGGCGCAGGGCCTCTCGGGCGAGCGGGGAGTCGTCGCAGACGAGGACGGAAGTCATGACCGCCCTCCGCAGCTGAACCGCGTCACTTGTGCCTCCAGGCTGTACGAAGTACGAATCTTCACCGTTGGGGCTGACGGCTCGGGCATGTGCCCGAATCACGTGATCCCGCCAACCGCTTCCGCCACACTCAACGACCCTCACCCGAAAGAGTTACGACGTCGGATCGCCGTCGTGTGCACTCTACGTGATCGTGCGTGTACGGATCGACCATGTCGCAGGTCAGACGGGCGAGGCGGCCGTGATTTCCGAGGCGGCGGGCGGCCTGATTCAGCCGCGCGAGGGGTGGTGCGCCACTCTCGCGGCGCAGCGGACCCGTTCGCGGATTCTGCCAAACGGGTCTTATGCCGGAGTTTGCACTTTTTGGCGGCTCTTTTCTGGTGCGTGGGGTAATCGTCGATAGTTTGGCGATGAGTCATATTTACATCTACTACGACAGTAGATGTACGGTCGGACGTACGGCTGAGCGAAGCCGACTTCCAAGGCCGTCACCCACGCTTCGAGGGGATGAGCAATGGCAGACTTCTCCCGCCTTCCCGGCCCCAACGCGGACCTATGGGACTGGCAGCTGGTCGCCGCCTGCCGCGGCGTCGACAGCTCGCTGTTCTTCCACCCCGAGGGCGAGCGCGGCGCCGCCCGCAGTGCGCGCGAGACCGCCGCCAAGGAGGTGTGCATGCGCTGCCCGGTCCGCGCGGAGTGCGCCACCCACGCACTGGCCGTACGCGAGCCGTACGGCGTGTGGGGCGGCCTCACCGAGGACGAGCGCGAGGCCATGATGGGCCGCTCCCGCCACCGCGCCACCGACCGGGACGACGACGAGCGCGAACGCGAACGTGAGCGGGACCGCGAGCGCAAGCGGTACGAGCGCTACGCCGACACGGACTTGGACGAGGCCGACGCCGCCGAGGCCGCTGCGGACCCCGACCAGGACGGCCCGCACGACCGCCACGACGACTACGACCCGTACGACGGCGACCCCGACCTCGGCATGGAGTCCGACCGCGACACCGAACCGGTGCGCATCTACTGACCGCCGGATACCGCGACCGCTCCGAAGAATCGATTTTTCATGCGGGGGTCCACGGGGCGTCACCGGGGGCGCCGGGGGGCTCGGTCATCGGG